>JBHHYW010000224.1:0-5034 GCA_046757745.1 Candidatus Scalindua sp. | reverse complement strand
TCTTCCTGTGGCAGGTCTTCAATCGCCAGGCCCATGCCCAGGCTTGCCTGTCCGAGAAGCGTCTTAATTGTTACGTATTTCCTCCCCGACATGCTTTCCGGTTGTTGCTCCATTGTGATTGTCAGCAACTTTTCTTCTTTATTGCGAATGATTTTTACCTTCACTTCGCTGTCAACAGTCGAGACCCTTATGGCTTTCTGCAGGTCGTCTATATTTAGAATCTCGTGGCTACCAAACTCAATGATGACATCTCCGGGAAGAATCTCTCCTCTTGATGCAGGAGTATCCCGCCACACTTCAGAAATGAAGGCTCCTTTATCAGATTCAAGCTGAAACTCTCTCAACACATCACTTTTATTTTCTAAATTTAGATATGAGGCAAGATCATCACTTATGTTCTGAAGCCCTACGCCCAGGTAGCCCCTTACGACCCTGCCTTTTTCGATAAGATCAGATATAACTTCATCTGCAATATCTATGGAAATTGAAAACCCTACCCCCTGAAATCCTCCTGTGCGTGTTGCGATAGCGGAATTAACACCTATGATTTCACCTCGCAGGTTCACCAGTGGACCGCCACTGTTACCAGGATTAATTGCTGCGTCAGTCTGTATAAAATCCTCGTATGCAAAAGGTTGCGCAAATGGAGTAATATGTGTTCTTCCTATTGCACTTACTATACCCGAAGAAACTGTCTGGCTATATCCAAAGGGATTGCCAATAGCAATAACCCAATCTCCAACCTTCACACTCTTTGGGTCTCCAAGGATTGCGGCCCTGAGATTGTCGCACGTAATCTTTAAAATTGCCAGGTCAGTGTTTGCATCCTTGCCAACAACGGCAGCATCATACTTGCCCCCATCATATAATGTAACAGTTATCCTGCCGTTTTCAAAACCCTCAATGACATGACAGTTAGTAAGGATATACCCGGTTTTTTTTATTATGATTCCAGAGCCAAAACTTGGCTTATTAGAATTCTGGGATCTTTTATCCTTTTCTCCGGGAGGGACAAAAGGTGAAGCCCCCTCTTCATGGGGGTTCGTAGAAGTGCCATAAGCGCCTTCTGCTACTATGCTCACAACCGAAGGCGCCACCAAACGTGATACTTTTTGAAAAATCCGTACAATCGGATTCACAATCTTTTCAAGCTCTAAAATCTCTTTCCTTAGTTCTTCCGCTTCTTCTGCACATACCTTTTGACTGAGTAAAAGCAGAAAAATAAAGCAAACTATTATTTTACAACGCATGAAATTTGAAATTTTTGTATACATAATTACAGAAAATTGTATCAGAAATATTCCCTTTTACAACAAATCATTTGATTTTTGTACATGTCCTGTTACTATCTAATCTGTTACTCAATAACTCTATAATAAAAATGAAAGGTAAACTTATTGTTGTTGAAGGGACCGATGGAAGCGGGAAAACCGTTCAAACCAACCTTCTCGTGGAAAGACTGTCAAGTGAAGGCCATAAAGTACAGACGACGGATTTTCCGCAATATGGCAAATCGTTCTTTGCGAACATGATAGAGCATTATTTGAAAGGCGAATTCGGCTGGCCGCAAGCACTGAGAAAGGTTAGCCCATATCTCGCATCACTTCTTTACGCAGGTGACAGGTGGGAGGCGGGCGGCCAGATGCATAAATGGCTGGATGATGGAGACATAATCATCTCCAACCGATACGTATGCTCAAACATGGCACATCAGGGAGCGAAGATCAGTAATGCCGGGGAGAGAAAAAAATTTTTCGAATGGATTGAAGAACTTGAATATAAAGTTTATGCCATACCCAAACCGGACATTACCATATACCTGCATGTCCCGATAGAGATATCCCGGGAATTAATTAAGGCCAGGGCAAAAGAATCAGAAGGCTTGAAATCGAAAGTGGATCTACACGAAGGAGACATAAGGTACATGCAAGGGGTACAGGAAACATACATGGAGCTTGCTGACAGTGATAGTAACTGGTTTACGATTGAATGCACAAAAGACAATCAAATGAAACCGAGAGAAGAAATAGCGGAAGAAATCTGGAATACTGTAATAACGCGCATGGACAAATGACTCTACTTTTTATTAAAGTTATACAGAGAGGGGCAAGACGATGAAAATATACAAGCTAATACCAAGGAACCCGGATTCTGATGTCTGGGAAGGGAGCGCTTTCAAGGGTGCGTTAATCGTGAGGGCTGAAGAGTCGGATAACGCCCTGAGAATGGCAAGGCTAAAGTACAGGACAACGCAAACGCATCAGATAGCATCGCAGGAAACAGCGTACGGTCCCTGGACGGGTGCTAATACTGACTTTGAATATGTAACCGATTCTAAATATTCCATTGATGGTGATGAAGAAATATTAGAGGAAATCCCTTGAAACATAACCGTTAACTTCCCACCTAACAAACTGGCGGACAGGTAGTCACTTTAAACTTTAGCTCACTTTAGGCACTTCAAACTTAGTCCCAAATATAGACCTGATGGATTGAATTATTTGACATTTTGGCAGTGGGTCAGCTTGGAAAGTATTTTCCTTTTCTGCTATTGACAAAGATTTATAATTTAGGCATAATTTGGGAATGCATAAGCGGACAAGCAAGAAAGATATTAACGTTCCAGCTAAAAATATAGTTGATAAAGCCACTGAAGAACCACCAGAAAAGAACCCTGCTGCTGTTGCTCTTGGTAGATTAGGAGGTTTAAAGGGTGGAAAGGCTAGGGCGGAAAAGCTAACTGCTAAAAAACGAAAAGAAATTGCTCAGAAAGCTGCTCAAATTCGATGGAAGAAAAAGCCTTAGAGAGTTATTCTTAGGTGTGGCTTGATATTAATATTTTTTAAAGTCTTTGTTTTTACCAATTAATCTTTTGTTCTCAATTGTCACTGTTCTATCTATATCTTTTGTAGTATATCCTAATGTATGACATTCAATTTCAGATTTCTGATAAATATTACGAACACTTCCTACATCACTTTCAGGAACAACAATACAGAAACCAATTCCCATATTATAAATTTTAAACATTCTTTCATCATTAATGCCGCCAGTTTTTTGAATTAAATTGAATATTGGAAGAGGTTCAGGTAATTTGTCTATTACATATCCACAGTCAGCCTTAGACCTGGCTAGATTCAAAAAACCATCGCCTGTTATATGAGCAAGCGCTTTTACATTTAACCCTGATTCTAATATCTCCATAATTTCAGGAACATAAATATGTGTAGGCTTTAATAATTCTTCTCCTAAAGTTGTGCCCAATTCATCAATGTATGAATTTATTTTGTATCCGCCTTTTTCAAATAAAGCTTTTCTAGCTGTGGTATATCCGTTACTATGAATACCACTGCTTCGCAATCCTAATAGAATATCGCCCTCATTAATATCTTGTCCTTCAATTATTTCATCTAGTTTTAATGTGCCTACAGCAGTTCCTACCAGGTCGAATCCATACCCTTTTTTCTCACTTTTTAACAATTCTTCAACTTGAGCTATTTCTCCAGCAGGAATTGATATTTTTGATTTTCTTGCACCGTCGAGTAGCCCTATCCCAATTTCATTTAGAAAGTTTTGGTCTTGATTCTGAACAGCAATATAATCAACCATAGATATAGGCTTGGCACCAACACATAATATATCGTTTACATTCATCGCAATACAATCTATTCCAATGGTGTCATATTTTTCCATCATTTGGGCAATTATTATTTTTGTTCCAACGCCATCAGTTGAAATAGCTAAGCCTAAATTATTTCCTAGGTCTAAAATATTTGCATAATAACCAAAAGGGAGTTGTACTTCACTGCTACTTAGCGCTATGGTCTTTTTTAAAGAAGACAATAGAGTATTCAAGCTATTATAATTTGTCGTAGCATCATCATTAGTAGAAGAAAGCGTAACGCTTCCTTCTGGCATTGAAACAGCCAATTTTTCTTTTATTTCTGTTTTCATGGTTATGTCCCCTTATTATATTATTTTTTTACGTTAGTACAATATACAGTTTCTTTCTATAAAGCCAATAAAATATTTTGATTTCTTTGCCCTTTATTTATGTCAAAATTTCATACCAAAAAACAACTTAATTAAGCAGTACCTTAAACCACCAGCTTTGCGGTGGGTCCCAGCTATGCAATGCAGGCAAGGTAGTGGATTTAGTTTGTGTACAAAGAATACCTCCTTAATATATAGACAGGCGGCTCTAGAAGAAAAAAGGAGGTATTCAATGGGAAGATTTAATTCAAAGATTATAAAGGTAATAGTGGTAGTGCTAGCGATTGTTAATGTATGTGAAAATCTTACTCGTATAAACAAGTAAGACTATCCTTTTGAAGATATTTAAAATGTGGTAAAACGAATTGCAACAACTGCTTATTGCCAGTCATTATAAAAGAGTGGGGATGTTTTGCAAGACAAAAGACCAGACACGAATTGACACTAATGACTACTGATTGGTTTGGCCAGCAAAGGGGTCAAGCCTGCCTTATTTGCTGCGTTTTGAAAGCGCTTTGCCCAGTCTTTTTGATTTTTTAGTCGCAACCTCAACGGCATCTATCAGCGCATTCCTTATGCCACCTTTTTCCAGTGCATGAAGTCCTTCTATTGTAGTTCCGCCGGGAGAGGTAACAGCGTCCCTGAGCTGGCCTATATGCGTACCTGACGCCAACACCATTTTTGCCGCACCGAAAGCGGTTTGTGCAGCGAGCGTGTTTGCCACGTCTCTTGGCAGGCCCATCTTAACACCTCCGTCTGCCAGCGCTTCTATAACGACATAAATAAACGCAGGGCCGCTGCCGCTCAATCCCGTAACGGCATCGAGGTATTTCTCCTCCAGTAAAAAGGACTTGCCCACCGCATTGAGGATTTGGCTAACTAATTTCCCATCATTCCTGGTTGCTTTTTTCCCCAGGGCATAACCGGCAGCCGTCTCACCCACCAGACACGGAGTGTTCGGCATAACCCTGATAGCCCGACAGCCCTTGTTTAGAAATGATTCTATAAAACTTAGTGGAATTCCTGCCGCTATTGAAACAA
>JBHHYW010000223.1:0-5044 GCA_046757745.1 Candidatus Scalindua sp. | reverse complement strand
GAGAGCTTGCGCCAAGCAGTGACCTTCGCAAGTGGTTTTCGCACCGCCCTGAGCGTTGGCAAGAATTTAGGCAACGTTATTATATGCAACAAAACATAAGGAAAGAAATAATGCCCGTGTACTTTTTGATTTCTTAAAAGGCAAATGAAGTTTTGCTTAAAATTTTCGATTTCCTCATGTTTCAAGAGAGTAATTAATCAGCAGATTAACATAATCGATTAATTAAAGAGGATGGGTTATTTTTACTTATCTGAATGTACTAACAGTTGAAATAAATAGTTTATAACTATTTGTAATGGTAATAATTACATAAAGCGTCTTGTTCTTGTGTCTTGTTGTAAAGACTATGCCGTATCTTGAATTAAGTTTATTTTCAGGGATGTAAATTACATGAACTGCTCCGCCGCTTTTCCAAAAAGCAGTAATCTGGCTTTTCTGGATATCATTACAATAGTGATGATATCCAGAAGCCTTATAATAACTTGTTATGCAGATAAAAAAAGAAAATATAAAAGATATCTCAGAAAATGAACTTGATTATACTATTTGGCGCTATCTGACATTTTCCAAGTTTATCTCGCTTCTTACATATGGATCATTATGGTTTCCAAAACTAAATATTCTTCAAGATCAATTTGAGGGAAACCTTCCCACACCAGCAAGAGAGTCATTAGAAGCAAGTCACCAAAAATGGAAAACAAAGTTTCCACCAAATCTACATAATCAGTTTGATGAAATGGCAAAAAGAAACGTTGAGGATGGGCGGGAGCTAACAGTTGTCAACTGTTGGTTCCTTGATGAATCGGAATCGCCAGAAATGTGGGATGATTACGTACAAAACAATGAAGGCGTTGCCATAAGATCTACTGTTAGAAAATTAGCAACACATGTTTTTACTGAGCCTCAATTTTCATCTATTGGAAAAGTTCGTTATGTTGATTTTGCTTCACATGACATGACCATATACCATGCAAGCCAAGCATCAGAAAGGGCTTTTTTAAAAAGAGACTGTTTAAAACACGAGCAAGAAGTGAGAATTGTCACTTTGAACTTTAAAACTCCGGCATGCGTAGATATGAACGGCATACCTTATACACAAGAACAAATTGCTGGTAAAAATATGAATAATTTTGAGAATGCGGGTTTATATATCAGAGTAAATCTTGAAAAACTTATTGATTCTATTGTGATTGCACCTCAAGCTCCCGGATGGTTTGAATTACTTATTAAGCGAATAATGGGATTATCACAATTAAATATAGAAATTAAAAGATCTGAATTAGAACCACAAAATGAATAACAAATTGCTCCAACCAACAGCAAAAGGCATACGGTGGATGAGCTTCGGCGTTAGACCTCAGATTACAAATTGATTTCCCTCAGAGGCACAGATGCAAAAACCATATCTTGGCGATTTTAATTTGACCGAAGAATCTCTAAAGAAACAACAGAAAAAGCGGCTTAAATGGAGGTTCATAATAATCCTGTTGTCGTTGTTGGTTCTTGTTGCTAATTATCGTTTCTGGTTATGGACTTATACCGTAATTGGTAAGTGGTCTTTACTAGGGCTATTTTTAACCTTTTGGGGGCTAATCCCAGCTGTGTTCTCGTATGTGTTGTTGGATACCTACTTGGGAAAGATGTTCTATAAAGGATTAAATCGTTACGAAAATGCCAAAAAGCAATATGACCAATGGTTTGTTAAAACTCAATTTGCCTTTTGGGATGCTTTAACCGGTAGGCAGTTTGAGCATGAAGTCGCAAACTTATTGAATAAAGCTGGGTACTCCACAAGAGTTACTCCGGCATCAGGAGATAAAGGTGTGGATGTGATCCTAACAGATGGAACCATTATCCAGTGCAAAGCTCATAAATCGCGCATATCCCCCTCGGTTGCAAGGGAACTCTACGGTACTCTTCAGCATTTTAGGGCACCACGAGCGATACTGATTTCGAAGAGTGGTTTTTCAAAAGGAGTTTACGATTTCATTCAGGGAAAAAACATCACACTGTGGGACATAAATAGTTTGATAGAAATGCAAAAAGGACTAAGTGTATAAACAGACATTTTTATAGCCTTAAATTTGCAAAATTCGTTGTTATACGGAAACTATATAATAGCTTGTTAGTTTTTTGTAGGAGACCATGATGTTAAATTCTCATGACTATGAAACATGGTCGCAATTTTGGATTTCTACAACAAGTCATTATGCCCAAGCATCTTTAAAACAGCCTCAATCTGTGGATCAACTTGTTACAGCTGAAAAAAAACGGATAGCCAACCTTGTTTTCGATTACATAAGGCCAATTTGCATTAACTTTTTAGATATTGTTGTCGGAAAGGTCGAATCATCTTATGCAGAAGAAGTATCACAGGGTGTTTGTATAAATCGTCTTTTAGGAAAAAAAGCACTTCATTTACTTCCACCTCAATCTTCTCAAATTATTTCACAACTCCTTCAAGAGACATTTTACTTAGGCGTGTTCACACAGCTATACTTTTTTACATTTCCAACACGAGAGTTTTGTGAAAAAGTAAATATTCCACAGTTACAACAAAAATGGGAAATTGATGCAATTGCAGCTGATTCTGTAATGGGTTACTATGGAGATCCTAAAAACCCTATGTGTATAGAATTATGGGAATACCATTTTGCAACAAAAGTAAATAGCGCGCTAAAGAATCATGTTAAAATAGGCTTCTTTGGCGCAGGAAAATACAAAGCATTTTTTAGAAACATTTACTTAGCTGGCGCACTTTTAGTAATGGACTATGACTTATCAACAAAGAGGTAATTGTAACAAAAAAGTAAGAATTGCAGAGACGTAATATTTAGGAATTTACTTCAAACAAAACTAACAACCGCATTAAATCAGACAATTCAAAAAGATGCGCCGCTGGTTATTCGAATCATTAAGCGACAAAATGATAAAAATAATAGATGTTGGATATTTAAGGGATGAGAGGGTAGAAGCATATCTGAAAGATGATGTTAATAATTTATTGGCATTTACTGATTTTGCTTGCATGGAAGTATTGAAGGGTGGTGTTTTGTACAATATTAAAAAATCGTTGGAGATAGTTGCAAAATATGCCAACCAAATTCTAATACTGAAAAGTATGCCTAAAATTATGAAGGTTGATTATAATTCAAAGAATTTTAGAGAAACTTTTATTGATAAGGAGCAAACCTTAACTTTTCCAGAATTTTGTATTAGAGTTTCTAGAGTAGATGATTCTGATACCGAGTTTGCGGAAGACTTATTGAAAAGAAGTCGAGATGCAACTAAGTGCTTAAACGAAATAATTGGTAATGCTGCTTTAATGTTAAAAGCAATAAAGGCTTACAACCAGAAAATGGATCAAGATTTTTTAAAATATATACGTACAGGTAAAAAGTGGAGGATAAACGAATATCAATATGCTTGCACTCAAGTGCTCGAAGTGTGTAAAAAATTATTTGAAATGAATATTAATAAAACTCAATTGCCAGAAAAAGAAAATTTTCTAAATCATTATATATTTAGACACACTTTATCCAACTATTTGCTTGTTTTAAAATGGTTAATAGATCATGGTTGGACAAGTTATCCAGACGTAAAAATGAGGAATGATTCAGTTGATATGACTTATGTTGCATTTGCCACGTACTTTGATGGTGTACTGTCAAAGGATAAAAAAATAAATTCAATTTACCCAAAGGTTATTGATTTCGTAGGATTTTTAGAAAATAATGCGTCTAACAATTGAATCCCGTAGACAGCGAAAAGGTTGCAGATGATTTATAGCGTTCGGACTAAATCGGGAACACATACCATTTAAATCAATTATTCCTTCCACTTTATTGAACATCCCATTGATGGATGTTGATCAGACGGGGGTCGTTTCCCATTCAATAGCGCTTCAATGGCATCATTCAAATCGTGTGACGTTGCTTTATCTGGTTCTTGCCAATTATCATCAACACGGCCATGGTAGCATAATTCCCTTTCCTTGTTATAGACATATATATCTGGAGTACACTGAGCCTGATACTTTTTTGCTACTGATTGGTCATCATCTCTTAAGTACGGGAAGTTATATCCCTTTTCCTTTGCCCTCTTGACCATGTTTTCAAAATTGTCTTCGGGATATGTAATGTCATCATTCGGATTGATTCCTATGAACTGAACGTTTCGTTTTGCAAATTTTTTCTGCAATTGAACGAGCCTGCTATCCACGGCTTGAACATACGGGCAATGATTGCACATAATGACAATGACTAAGACGTCTTTATCGTCATAATCAGCAAGAGAATGCATTTCTCCGTCCACACCTTTTAAGCAAAAATCGATTGCCTTTGTCCCTAATGGTATATTGATTGACTTTAGTAGAACCATTTTAACCTCCAAATTGGAAATATGTAAATTAGCATTAGAAAATTTGTTATTGAATTTAACCCAAGATCCTAGAATCCCCTTTATCCCCCTTTACAAAAGGGAGATGAGAGGAATTTTCACTGTATTATTTAGCGCTTTCTTAGTTTAAATATTCTTTAATATATGGTATTTTTATGCAATAAAAACCGACTTTTGTGAAATATAATATATAGATATACTCTTTTTGATAATAGAAATAATTTAGTTTACAAAGACATTATGGCCAAATCAAACAAAAAGAAGAGGTTATTTATCGAACTCTTAGCACCTCATAAAGACACTTTGTACAGGGTTTGTAAGAACTTGATCTGGAATAGCAATGATATTGAGGATGCGTTGCAAACCACGGTTTTAAGTGCATATAAGTCATTTGATAAATTTGAAGAAGGATCCAACTTTAAGGCATGGATATTTAAGTACTTAATAAATACAGTGCTTAATTTTAATAAGAAGTACACAAGGCTAAACGTCTTTGAAACGGGTGTTGAAGAGACAATAGATAAAACAACAAGTTCTCCTTCAGGACAAGAAAGTCTGGATGTTCTAGAAATGCTGGAAAGGGAAAATATCTACCATGAAATCCTGAAGAATCCGTTTAAGTTACTTGAAAGTATAGATAAGCGCA
>JBHHYW010000222.1:0-5051 GCA_046757745.1 Candidatus Scalindua sp. | reverse complement strand
TCCTTTGCCATTGCCATAACCGAAACGCCACAGAATATATTCTCGCAGACAATAAAGCTGCCTTCCAGGTTGGCGAAATAAAGTGTACTGTGAGAATCCGCATACCTCACACTGGAGGTCTGAACCTTCTTTGAAGATAGGATTATGTTATTATATTTCTGACACAAATCATGTTTGTCACTCAGAGAAACATCTGCCGGGTCCACATCTACCTGCGTCTTTACAACATCGTTAATTACTCCGGTCTCTGCCAGTGATACATCCTTATTGCCAACCAGCGCTGCCTGCTCACATGCCATATTGACATAGCGAGGTAAATTTTCAATATCATTAAAGGCTACAAATCCCCATCCCCCATTGACGAGAGCACGCACACTCCCCCCCATGATACTGCTTTCACCTATACTTTCCAATTCCTTACCAGCATAAGCAACTCCCGTTCCTCTTCCCTCATCAATGCGTATCTCAATATGATCAGCTTTCACAGACTTTAAAGCATTCTTTATCAATTTTTCCATTTTAGATTTTTACCACAGACGCCCGTGCTTAAATGTAAACCGAAAACACACCGAACATTGTAATATTCTCCTTAATTGTTTCAATTATATAAATAAAATATTTCTACAACGAATCTGAAAAAAAGGGACACTAATTTCACGAATTTACACGAATAAATACGGATTTAAGGATTCAGGAAATGAGAAATCAGTCCTTTGCCTATTCAATCTTCAATATTAAAGTCTCACTTGTTCTGTTCTCCTACTCTTCCTAAGTGGCTTATTTTCTTTCTATACACTCCTAATCTTCTTGCCTCTAACTTCTTTTTCTTTGCCTTTAACCTTAGTGCTAATTTGTGCCTTTTACTCGCCCTCCCCTATGCTTTATTCTCAGCAAGCTCTTTTTTCATCTTTACCAGAGACTCCTGAGTACTTTCTTCTTCTTCATCACGCTCGCATTCCTCAAAAAGCTTGTCTATATTTCTGCCTATCTCAGATAGCTTGTCTTCATAGTGCTCCTTCGTATAATTTGCGCCTCGTGCTGCATTTGCCCTGATTTTTGAGACGTCTACAAAGAGCACATTACCTTCTATTAGGTCTAACTCTATACACATTCGCGCACACTTCTTGAGTATACCTTTTAACACCTTCTTATTCTTACGACGGAATTCTGATATCGTTTTATAGTCCGGCTTCAGTCCTCCCATTAGCCATATGAATGACAAATTATGATGTATTGCTCGTTCCAGCTTACGGCAACTCTTCCAACCGTAGGAATATCCATATACGAATAATTTGAGCATTGCTTTCGGGTCATACTCAGCATTGCCTACTTTACGAAAATTAATCTTAATACCAAGTTCTTCTAAATCAAGCGCCTCTACGAATGCATCATATGCTCTTACAGGGTCTTCTTCTCCAACATAATCTTCTATACTCTTAGGCAATAAAGCCATTTGTGTACGATTGCTATATCTATATGCCATTAATATACCTCCTTTCTTGAGGTATATTATATCAATCCATGCTTGTTTTGTATTACGGTTTATAAATTATTTTACTGATACTCTGGTAATTATGACACAGCCTCTTGATAGGCGGAGCGCAAGCGGAGCCTTTCAAGGCAATGGCGAAGCATCTGGCGACGATAAGCGTGGCCGCTTGCGGTCACGTTTATCATAGATTAGAGTGCCTAAACGCTGTATTATAATACAGGTTTTTGGCAAATAATTATTGTAAACATATATTCCTTAAGGTATTATGTCAACAGAAATATACTATTCTAAATTCATAATTCGAAAGTCTATATACTTTAAATGCACCATACTTTATGGGTACTTACCGGGCCAACGGCCAGTGATAAAACGGAGATCGGGTTTAATGTTGCACGGGAAATTGGCGGAGAGATAATCTCTGCCGATTCAATGCTTTTTTATCGGGGGATGGATATTGGTACGGCAAAACCTCCACCCGGTATGAGGGAGCGAGTTCCTCACCATTTTATCGATATTATTTATCCGTGGGAGAGTTATAGTGTTGGGAAGTATGTCAAAGATGTAGAAGGTTTAATAGGCGATATTAGCAGTGGGAAGCGGAAGTTTCTTATTGTAGGCGGCAGCCCTCTTTACATAAAGGGTATTATTGAAGGCATTTTTAACGGCCCGGAGGCGGATTGGAATATTCGCTCAGAACTGGAAAGGATTGCAGAAGAAAAGGGGAATTTGCATGTTCATGGCATCCTGCAGAAGATAGACCCTGTTAAAGCCGATAAATTCCACCCGAATGATCTGCGGCGTATAATACGTGCGATAGAGGTATATAGAAAAACGGGTAAGCAGGCATCGGCGCTTCAGAAACAGTATAAGCTGGCAAGAGAGAGTTATAAGTTTAAGATCATTTGTATTTCAAGAGAGAGAGAAGATATTTATCGAAGGATTGGAGATAGGGTTGGAACAATGTTTGACAACGGCCTTGTTGATGAAGTTAGATCGTTATTGGATAACCCCGAAGGTTTTAGCAGGCAGGCCGGACAGGCACTGGGCTATAAGGAGGTAATTGAATATCTTGCAGGCAGGCTCACATTAGATGATGCGAAAGAGATGGTAAAATTAAACACACGTAGATTTGCCAAAAGACAGATGACGTGGTTTAGAAGTTTTCCGGATGTTCAGTGGCTGAAGGCAGGAGAACATGAGGATTTAAAAACCATTTCTGAGAAAATTATTTCTATATTCAACGGTTCTTAGTTTTCTTAATGACATGAATTTCAGGGCAATTTACAAAAAAGGGTTGGACTCCGTTCGGCTGTCCGGGGGGAAAAGCGCTTGGGGTCTGGAGATAGGTGACAGTGGGTTAAAAGCAGTAAAAGCAAGCGCCCGAGATAGAGAATTATATATAGAAGCAATTGACAGGATCGACTATTCATCAATTGAACATGGGATCGCGTTTAAAAAACCGGAACTTATTGAGGGCGCAGTACATATTTTTAAAGAACGCAATTTAATAAGCAAATCTGACAAAATAATTGTTTCTCTCTCCGGCAAAATGATACTTTCAAGATTTTTTTCACTCCCGCCTATTAAAAAAAGTCGCGTTGCCGAGGCGTTAAGATACGAATTGCGTAAGCAGGTTCCTTTTGAGCCGGATGAGATTATATGGGATTATCAACGGTTTGAAGGCGACAGAGCGACTGATAGCGGCGTAAAAATAGGTTTATTTGTCACAAAAAAGGAAAATATATACAGTCTTTTGCCAAGCCTGGCTGCAATAAGGGTAAACTTGGATGCAATTCAAATTACGCCTATTGCAATTTATAATCTTGTGCACTTAAATTCCGATTCAGTAGAAGACGTTATTGTTGTAAATGTTGAGCAGGGAAATACTGATTTTATAGTGGTTGGGCGATCAAAATACTGGAATAGAAGCATTCCTATTTCAGAAGTAAATACTACTCTAATACGGGAAATACAGAGATCAATAGGATATTACGTCTCTGTCACAAAAGGCGCTAAACCGGAGACTTTATACTTAATGGGCGAAGTTTTTGAAGATGATAATAAGATTAAATTTGTAGATGAAAATCTGGAAAGTGAAGTCAAGTTCTTAGACCTGTTAGACAAGATAAAAATGTTAAAAGATTTTGATCGTCCTGCGTTAAATAAACAAAATATTTATGGCTTTGAAACAGCATTGGGGCTTTCTATACAGGGTTTAAACCTTGGTGAAATTAAAATTAATCTGCTTCCACTTGATTATATTAAAGAGCGGCAGGTCTCAAGGCGAAAAATATTAGCTTGTGTTATTACAATGGCAATCTTTTTGAGCTTTTTTACTCAAAGTATTAAAGATTATATAATATGGCAGCCTCTTTCAAATGGTGTTGATACCGTAACGGAAACATTTAATGAGGTAAAAAAACTGGAAAGATTTTATAATGATATAGAGAAAAAAGTTAAAATAGAAGAAGATAATTTACATATGTGGACGTCAATAGGCGCCCAGAAACGTTTCTGGATAGAAGCGGTCAGTAAAACTATAGATTCAATCCCGGAGAATGTGTATTTATTGAGTATAGAGTCTTTATGGGAAATTCCTCATACTGATAAGAAGGAAAGGGCAAGTAGTAAAGGCTTTTTTGAAAAAAAAGAAGAAAGTACTTCTAATAAAAAAGATATTGATACATCTAAGGAAGTGTTGATTATAAGCGTTAGGGGAGAAAGCTATGCACCAAAAGTGTCGTATATAGAGGAAAAAGTTAAAAAACCGATAGAGGAATTAACATTATTTGATCAGAAGCTACCCGCATTCATCGATGTAAGATTAGTGCAAGGCTCTGTACGGCATGTTAAGGATATAGACAAAAAATATATACCTGAAAATACGGCTGATGGTATAAAGAGCCGGCCGATTTCCTTTGAAATACAATGTATAGTAAACCCTTTGTCATTCTGAGAGTCCATTGGGAGCGAAGAATTCCAATCTTGCATGTAGATGCCAGGGGCGTATTGTTCGCTATGGCGAACAATACGCCCCTATAATTCAATTCTAAGGGAATGGATGGTTAGGTGAACTTATCAGATATTAAAAGAAGTAAATTCTGGCTGTCTATGGGGGGGTTAATGATTTTTGTGATAGCCCTTTACCTTTTTTTTGTAAATCCCTTCAGACTGAAGAATATTAAAAAGACTGAGACAATTGAAAATATACTGACCAGGTTAGAAAGTTATGAAAGAAAAGACGTCAAGCTTCGTAATGCAAAATGGATAAAGGCTGAAGAGGACAAATTAGTAACGGCCAAGGAGGTCAGGCGTGAATACGAGGTATTTTATAAAGAACGGGACCGTCATCTCGAAAAGGTTTTTACTTCTGTAAATGGGGAAGAGATTAAGGATGAAGCTCTATGGCAAAACAGGTATATTCAGGAGGTAAATGTACTTCTGGACAAGATAAAAAATCACAATATTGCATTAAGTGAAAACACCCTTCCGTTTAAAGAATGGAATGCCGCAATTCCTGCATGGGAAGACATTGTTCCCGAACAGAAAAGATTTTGGA
>JBHHYW010000221.1:0-5066 GCA_046757745.1 Candidatus Scalindua sp. | reverse complement strand
ATTATATTTTCAGCCCACTTTATTAATCCCCCTCAGCCACCTTTTGCTAAAAGGTGGTTGGGGGAATTGTATTAATTTCTACATCAATGATGGTGTTCTCCACCCTCATTTTCGTGGCTGTGTTCGTGCCCTTGCCCCCCTGTATGTGATTCTGCATGGGCCTCTGCACATTCGCATGGCACACCTATCCCCGCACAGTGGCCGCAGTCACATCCTTCAAACAGTTGTGGACATATACACGCGTATTTCTCCGGGCTATTTGCAAAGGCAGTTTTACAATTGTTAGAGCAAAAATAGTAGGTATATCCATCCTTCGTTAATGTCTCTGCCGATGACTTATCAATCTGCATGGTGCATACTCGGTCTATTACTTTACCACCTTCACTTGCGTATATTGAGTTTTTTGCATAAGTAATTGAAAAACCAAGTGAAAAGACAAAAACAAGCCCAAAAATTAAATTCCTTCTCATTATTTATCTCCTATCTCTAAAAATTATTAAAATTCACTAATTAATCATAAAATAAAACGTAAATTACAAATCTATAACCATCACCTCCTCTTATAAATTGTTTGACAATTTCTAATGTTAAATATAATTCTAAGGCAAAAAACCCCTTTTACAAAAATTTAATTAACAAAGTAAAATGCTGTCTACAAAACCAGCTTATTTGATACCGATAAACCTCCTTCCTTTTCTGACTTGTTATGTAAAGCTTCGACGAAGCAAACTGCTTAATTCACAGTACTCTTATCATGGAGTTAAATTCGTATTCTCTAACTATGTATAATATAAAACAACTTTGATGCCAAAAGGTGCAAAATTGCAAGAAACTATCTATCATACAACTGTTAAAGGGCTTAAACCAAATTACCTGTATTAATTTTAGATAGGACAAAATGATATGCACTTCCGGTAGATGGATTTCAAACAAAGAGGTGTGTGAAAAGAAACTATAAACATAATCTTCTGAAGTTATAAAAGATTTAGCTTATGGTATTAGGATGATTGAATATTTACCAAATATGTTAGAAGAAGTGCGATGGTGTTTTTAGTTGGTACGGTGTCATTGGCTTGGAAAACTCAGGCTTAAGCCCATTAGAAAAGTTGGGATGGAGCTTGAACTCCATTCCAGCCTTATTTTTTCATCACTCCCTTTATTTTTCTTTGCAAAGTGGACATGCCAGGAAGTCTGCCTCGCATTCTCCGCAATGTTGAAGGAGCCATTCTCCAGGTTTTTTCTTACAATTTGGGCACTCCATTTTCCACTTTACAGGCGCCTCTATTGTCCCCTTGATATGTCTTGCACGAGCCTTTTTACATTTAATAATAGCCACAAAAATCGTAAGTGGCGTGAGAAGGGCACCACAAACCGTATTCCTCAAAGTCCGTGTCTATTTTATAGCCTTTATACTCAAATGTTTTTAATTCCAGGATAGTGCCACTAACTATCTCACGATATCCGCCTTGACGCAATTGTCCTGTGACAGTTATTTTTTCATTATTTTCCTTTGCCTCTTCCGCAAGATTCACACATTTGGTGATGACATCCGGATTATCACCATCTTCATAACAATAAATACGTTTCCCGTTTTCTTCCATAATCAACTGCCAGGTTACAAATTTATCACCATAATATTCATCTCTTACTACATATCCTGAAAATTCTACATATTTGTTCCTATAAGAAAAAGGCGCATCAACAAGATTGGATAAGCTCACTTCTATTGGTGGGCCATAGATACATCCAGCAATTGTTGCTAAGATAAAAACAAACATGATATTGGCTAATATTTTTTTCATGACATACCTCACATTATTATGGTGATATCCTTATTTAAGCACATCCGGTGTTGACATCCTAATCCATTACTGTGAAAAGGATTACCCACGACGCAACGACTTCCACAACAAACAACACTAACGCTACAATTGTGCCTTTGAGGAAGCCAAGCCACTGCCACAGTATGGCTAAAACTGTGGCAACAATTATCCAGAAACAGAAATAAACGACCTTGTGCTCCTCAAACCAGACATACCAGGGTTCACATGGCAACTGAAAAATCCGCGAGCACAACCAATGGCAAAAGAGAATACCGGTATAGCCATCTCCGATGTATTGAGCATTGGTAACATAGGAACTCCACAAGCCGATACCTGCCATCAGAATGGCTACTACCCAGCAGCCCAGAAGCGTGAGAGAGACCTTCTTGATTCTTGACCTATTCATATCTTTTCAGACGTCAACAGGCGCGAAGTAGCCCGCAACAATATCAGCAACTGTATAGGCGCACGGCTGCGCTGCGCTTCCCTGACCATTGCCACAATACGTGAGAGCATTGTATCCGTACCTACCTTCTCCGCCCGCATGATCAATGATCCGGTACCATTGACAGTTGCGCCAATAACGAGGTCGCCGGATTTTTTAGTTACAGGAATTGGTTCCCCCGTCACCATCGATTCGACAATAAAGCTTTTACCCTCAAGGACGACACCATCAACCGGAATTTTTTCTCCCGGACGCACACGAAGCCGATTGCCGGCCTGCACCGTTTCGAGAGGAATATCCTCCTCTGTGCCATCGTCACGAATCAGCCGGGCTGTCTTAGGAGCCAGTCCCAGGAGCTTTTTGATAGCTGCTCCCGTCTTATTCCTGGCACGCAGTTCAAGCACCTGGCCGAGCAGGATCAGGGTTACGATTACTCCGGAAGCCTCGAAATAAACCGCCACCTCACCCGACCCGCTTCGGAAAGAGGCTGGAAAGAGGAAGGGAAATAGCGCTGCCACAACGCTGTAAATGTAAGCTACGCTCACGCCCATTCCGATTAGAGTGAACATGTTGAGGCTCTTGTTGCGAATGGACTGAACGGCTCGCACGTAGAATGGCCATGCGGACCAGGTGCAAACAGGGGTCGTCAGGGCCAGCTCCAGTAGCACACACCACTGAGAAGAAAGCAATCTCGATACAGGTTCACCAGGCAGCATGTCGCCCATCACTATCACGAGAAGAGGGAAAGTGAATATGCAGGCAAAGAAGAACCGCCATTTCATGTCACGGAGTTCAGGGTTCTCCTCTACCTCTTCTACCGCAACAGTCCTGGATTCCAGAATCATACCACACTTTGGGCATGTACCGAGTGAGTTTTGCACTATTTCAGGGTGCATAGGGCAAATATATTCTGTTTGTGTGACAGGAGTAGAAACACTTGCAAGCTCAAGCGCCATACCGCACCTGGGACAGATTCCGGACCTTGATTGGCGGTTTTCCGGGTGCATCGGGCAGGTGTATTCCACTATATCATCGGACATCCCGCTATCAATTCTGATTGGCATGCCTTTCATTCCATTCCCGGTATTACCTACCGCATGGAGATGGAGATAACGATCAGGGCCGGTTTTAAACTTGTAAAGACAGTTTTCACTACAGAAGTTATATAATTGCCCTGCATGCCTGGTATAAAATATTGAATCTTTGTTAACCTTCATTCCGCATACAGGATCCCTCTCCTCTATTCCTCTCCTGGCCGTTTCATGTGAATTGTGATCGTGGTTTATCCTACTCATGATCTACCAAAAACAATCATTAAGGCTTGTATGGTCCTTTTATATACTTGTTAATTATACTATAAGATACTACATCATTGACATTATCATATTAGGTTGAACTTGCTTCTATGGCAAACTCCTTTTCACATTCCAGAAAAGCATCCACAATATCAGGGTCAAAGTGTTTGCCCCTATCAGATTTGATTCTCTTTAACGCCTCTTCATGTGACAGTTCGCCTTTGTAAGGTCTCTTTGACCTAATTGCATCATAGACATCACATAGAGCAAAGATTCTCGCTTCCAAAGGAATTTCCTCACCCTTTAAACCATCCGGATATCCCTTACCATTATATTTCTCTTGATGATACGCACAAATGTTTCTGCCCATAATAATAAATGATTGTCTGAGTTTGAATTTGTTTATGGCATCCTGAAGCACCTGCTTCCCAAACAGGACGTGATTTTTCATCTCTGCATACTCTTTTTCATTTAATTTATCTTTTTTTAACAATACAAAATCCCGTATACCTACTTTTCCTATATCATGCAGAGGAGCTGCGTCATAAAAGTCTTCAATAAATTCATTGGTTATAATTCCTTTGTATTTTTTATTCTTGCGCAGTTGCTTCGTTAATATTATTGAGTAGTCCCTTGTCCTCTCTAGATGATGTCCTGTCCCGGCGTCTCTCCATTCAGCAAGCTTTGCGAGAGAAAATATGATCGCCTTTTGCGCTCCTATTAACTCTTTGAACCTCCTGAAATTTAGATAACCAATAATTACTATTAGACAAAGAAATAAAGAAAAAAGTATTATGGATATTAATATCAACCTCTGTAATGTCGCTTTCAACATAGGGTGTTTGTGGAAAATTGCCACGGCTAATTTCTTACCCGGTAGAATCTCCATATCAGAATAGTGAATAGTTTCATTATCTGAAATATCCATCCAACCTGAGATGCCGCTAAAATCATACTGAGACTTGTTATAGCTAATAGAACCGTCCGGCCTTAATGAGATTAAACTTCCATCTCCAGTCTGAATAAACATATTTTCAGGTAAAATCTTAAGAAGCCTTGATAAATACATATTCAAAACCAGAATCCCCCTTTTTTCGTTTTTGGAGTTAAACAAAGGTATAGCTAACTCTATCATTGGAAAGTTATGCTCCGCTATCTCTTCCATCCGCATACCTGAGCGTATTGGTGATATATAAACCTGCTTACTATCCGGCTTCATGGCTTCCCGGAAATAGTCTTTGCGCTTCCTGTTTTGTAATTGTGCTTTAGAAGAAATAACAGGAGTGTTATCATGCCTGTTATCTATTCCCACTACTTCGTATCCTTCAGAATCTATAACCCTGATTTGATAATAATATTTACAAACTTTCGCAAATTCATAAAACAACTTCTTAACTTCATTTTCATAATTTATGGATTTAAAATTACTATCCACATAACTTTTAGTGCTCTGAAGGTTTGTCAGGAAGAACAAATCATGTTCTGTGTCAGTAAAAAATATTT
>JBHHYW010000220.1:0-5080 GCA_046757745.1 Candidatus Scalindua sp. | reverse complement strand
ACCGCATTAAGGAGGTAACGTATACGTGGACTAATAAAGAGGGAAGCGCCTCTGTTCATTATTTCTCCGTTACAGACGGTCAGAACCTGTACGAAATTGCCTACAACACCGAGACCATGGTATGGATGCTTATGGCGGTGGAAGTGGAAGGGTAATAAAGAATTACGATTTACGAATGTAGATTTGAGATTTTAGATTTGCATTAAGGACTTTAAAGAGAAAGGATTAATAAAGGAAAGTTGACAATCACTTGACAGATGTCAACTTTCAAGGTGTAATGATGACATTGGAATATTTATGAAAATGACTAAACCGGAGGCAGAGGTCACTGAAAACCAGCGAAAGATTATAGAAGAAATTTCCAAAGATGAGTATATAACAGTAAAGAGATTGTCTGTTTTATCAATGCGCCCAAGCGTATTTTTTAGCCCCTGATGCCCATCGTTAACTCTTGCAAGATTATGAACATTATTCAGAATGATTCAAATGCAACGGATCTAACGTATATAAATATTCAAAAGGATCTCTATTGGCTTGATCCACCGGATTTGGCCCGCAGGAGAGTGGAGGAGCTATATAGAATAGCGGCTGACCTTTTGGACAAGAAATTTAATCAGCAGATCAAACATGACTTCGCTGCTTGCTATAGTGAGCTGTACTTTGCGGCTACGTTTAGGCACCGACTAAACCTTAATATTTCTCATCCGTCGGATAAAGGGCCGGACTTCTATATTAGTGATATTGATTGTTGGGTAGAGGTTACAACCGTAAGAGATGGGCAGTCTGATAACTTAAATTCAGTACGAAAAGCTCCACTAGGTGAAGTAAGTTCATATCCAGAGCGACAAGTAATTCTCCGCTTAGCTAGCGGTTTTTATGACAAAGCAAGGAAGATTGCCAATTACAAGAAAGCTGGCATAATAAAGCCTGATCAAAAGGTGATCATCTGTATTTCTGGTGGTTGGATGTCTGAAAGAATCCCGATGTATCCAGTTGGTGGATATCCGCAGATTGCTAAAACGCTGTTACCAATAGGCGATCTAGTGTATTGGATAAATAAGGATTCTAACGAAATTACGAATCAAGAATATAAATATCGTCCCGATGTAAAGAAAATATCAAGGGATGGTGAGCATGCAATAACAACAGATTTTTTCCTAAATCCTGAGTATTCATATATTAGTGGTGTGCTATATTCATATGCTAATGCAGCAAATCCAGTCGAACTAGAAAAGCTAGGGTGTGACTTTTTCTTAGTGCATAATCCAATTGCTGAAAATCCCATCGAGCCAGGAACTCTGCGATGTGGACAAGAATATAGGGTGGATGCGGACAAAACAAAATTTACAATGCTACCAGTTGTGAATCACGAAGAGGATTAACAATGAAATGCATAGGAAAAAATAAGTTCTGGCCAAAAACGGCCTCCACACATTTTTGCTTTTGATTGAAGCCATAAGAGTATGAAAAAGGAAAAAGAAATTAAATAAGGGGGGAGCAAAATGATTATCCATACAAGAACCAAGTATTCCATTCTTTTAATTATTCCGCTAATTCTATTAATCCTTTCACCTGCTGTCTCCTTTGCTATTACACTAGAGCAGGCAAAAAAAATAAGAAGAGAGCAGGAATCGCAGATACGTCTGATAAATAATAAAGATGCTGATAGGATTTTCAAGGAAAACAGCAAGGCAGTTGTGGTGGTTATTGCCTATGATGAAGAAGGCAATGCAATCAATCAGGGCAGCGGGTTTATTGTAAGACGAGACGGGGCAGTGGTAACGAATTATCATGTCATAAGCAAGGCGAAGGATATTAAGGTGAAGAAAGGGGATAAGGTTTTGGATGTTGAAGGTCTGATTTTCACAGACAAAGAAAATAATCTTGTGATTCTCAAGGTAGAAGCCAGGAACATGCCTGTTGTTAAGTTTGGAAATATAGGGAAAGCGGATCTAGAGTGGGTCTATGTCATGACTAGTTCTGAAATCTTCTTCGGTACATTATATGTAGAGGAGATAGATCAAAAAAGAGAAATCCTCTTCAATTTAACAACAACGGCTTCCTTGCCCGAAAGCAGCGGCAGCCCTGTATTCAATAGAAACGGCGAGGTTATAGGAGTTGTAGTATCTCCCTTCATAGAAGGTATGTCGTTTCGTGTACCTTGGATATTTGCAGTATCTACAGATTTGATAAAGGATAAGGTTGGCAGTAAAAAGGTAACTGCCATAAAAGAAGCTGGATTGGAGAATTTTGAAAAAACCGCAGGGTATTGGATGATACATTATGGTCACGGCATGGACCACATGATGTCAGGTAGACATAAAGAAGCGATAGAGGCATTTAAGCAGGTGATAAGGATTTTGCCTGATTATGTAATGGTTCATCTGGAACTCGGCAAGAACTATAGGGGATTAGGTATGTATAAAGAGGCAATGGAGGCGTACAAGCAGGCTGTTAGGATTAGCCCTGATGATGCATATGCTCATTATAGTCTCGGTATTGCCTATCTCAAATTAAACGATAGAGGATCTGCCTTAGAACAGTATAAAATATTAAAAAGTCTTGACTCTGAACTGGCAAATGAACTGTTTAACTCAATTTATGAATAATTCAGGGGATAGGATAGTTACAATCAAGTTAAAAGTGCCTAAAGTTGGGGGAAAATAACGGTTTAAACTGTTTAAACTGTTTAAACAGCTTAAACGGTTCAAACCGCGTTTGTTTCCTAACTTTAGTTCACTTCAAACTTTTCACGGTATAAAAATTATGGATAACAGAACAATAATGCACGTGGATATGAATGCCTTTTTTGCCTCTGTGGAGCAGCAGTCTAAACCTTCGCTCAGGGATAAACCTGTGGCTGTTATTGGTGCGCAACAAAGGACGGTTATTGTTACGGCTTCATATGAGGCCAGGGCTTATGGTGTTAAGGTTGGCATGACAGTGCCGGAGGCAAAGAAACTCTGTCCTGATATAATATTTGTAGCGGGTAATAACAAAAAATATACAGACACCTGCACACGTCTTGCCAGGCTTTACGCAGATTATACGCCGCTGGTGGAGGTATATTCAGTTGACGAGGCATTTCTCGATATAACAGGATCTCTTTACCTTTTTGGCGAGCCTGAAGATATTGCCATGCAGATTAAGAGGAAGATAAGAAGGAATTATGGGCTTACCTGTTCCATTGGTGTGGGGCCTAACAAGCTGCTGGCAAAACTGGCCGGCAGTATGCAGAAACCGGACGGATTTACGATAATACACCCCGGGGCCGTTTCTGAAATTCTTGAGGAATTACCGGTAAGTGAGCTTTGTGGAATAGGTTCACGGCTTGAGAGGCACCTTGAAGCTATGGGTATTAAGACGTGCGGTGAGTTGGGAAGATTTCCGGTAACAGAGTTGGAGGATAAATTTGGCATTATTGGTAAAAGACTTCATCAGATGGGACGTGGAATAGACGAAAGCCTTGTTGTTCCGGTTGAGGATACGCCGGATGCAAAATCTGTCGGTCATAGTATGACCCTTGAGAAGAATGTAAGTAACGGTGAAGATATGGATAGATACATATTACAGCTTTCTGAAATGGTGGGGAGGAGGTTGCGCCGCGGCCACTATTCCGGCAGGACAATAGCCCTGACCTTGAGGTATTCGGACTTTAGTACCTTTACAAGGAGATGCACTGTTAAAGAATATATAAATGACGGATTTGACATATACCTTGCAGCGCTCGATATATTAAGAGTGATAAGGCTAAAATATGCTGTACGGTTACTGGGCGTAAGTATCTCAAATCTGGTAATGAATTACTGCCAGATACCACTTTTCAAGAAGGATAGGGACAGGGTAGCTATCGTGCAGGCTATGGATGAAATAAATGACAGGTACGGCGAATTCAGTATAACACAGGCAAGGCTTCTTGACCGATATCAACATAAGGGTGTTATTACCCCTGCATGGAGACCTGCAGGTATCAGGAAAGTAAATTATTAATGATTAGTTGACATTCCTGTGGGTAAGTTCAAAATGAAAAATTGATGCAAAATATCAAATATTATCGGACTTTATTGGGAGTTGACGTACACGGATTTGACCATCAGTTACACTAATAACAGCGCCATGTTCAAGAGATTTTTTATACTCGGAGATAACTTTATGGAGATAATGATTCACGCGATCAGGATGCATATTTCTTAGACGGAAAATAATAACGCTTGGCAGGCTTGCTTTTGTAGCTGCCACTAATTCTCCAAAACCGAGATCATGGGTTAAAAGAATATATCCTTCATCTTTAGCCTTTTTCATAATATCTGGATCAGGCAAAGTATTAAGACCTAAATCATTTAGGTGGATTGCATTGTATCCAAGTTTATCAAGAAAATCCGTTGTTTTTGGGGAGATGCCCATGTCTGCTAGAAATTTCATGTGGAAATTCGTTCTAATGGATAAACGGCTTCCTCGGCCAACCATGCTACATATTGAAGTGACTGGTGAATATCTTCTTTCTCAAGATAAGGATAGCTTTCTATAATTTCATCAACGTCCATACCATTCGCAACCAGGTTGACAACTAAAGATACAGTGATACGCATACCTCTAATGCAGGCGCGTCCGCCCATAACGTCTGAATTAAAAGTAATTCGATCGAATCCTAACATAAGATAAACTCTCCTTCTATTTTTGTTGATAAGGTGAATATAAAAAAATCATTATTTTATTAAATCTTAGATTATCATAGTCCTTTTCAAAAAACAAATTCTAATTGACAAAATGCGGTGCGATTACTGGGTGTAAGTATCTCAAATCTGGTAACGAATTACTGCCAGATACCTCTTTTCAAGAAGGACAGGGACAGGGTGGCTATCGTGCAGGCTATGGATGAAATAAATGACAGGTACGGAGAATTCAGCATAACACAGGCAAGGCTTCTCGACCGATATCAACATAAAGGTGTTATCGCCCCTGCATGGAGGCCAGCAGGTATCAGGAAAGTAAATTTTTAATGATTAAGGTTTGGAAACAAGTGGATTTTCTTTTGATGATTGAATGGGGCTAAACGTGACAAAAAATGCCAGGTTGTCCG
>JBHHYW010000219.1:0-5111 GCA_046757745.1 Candidatus Scalindua sp. | reverse complement strand
AAAGTCGCTTGGTCTCACAAAGTGTATAAATGTTGAACTCAGGTGTTTGCAGCAAGAAAGTTTTATATATACAGTCAGGTGGATTTGACACACGTCCTTAATCCAGCCTACTTTAAATCACACGTTTTAAAGTAATCTTGAAATCCCGATAAAATTAATTTAAGGAAGGTATTGGTAAAAATGAAAAAGGAGTTAACTTATGCATTAATAACGCCGTATAGCTTATTAAAGAGCAGAACGGGAGGTATAATCAGCAGGCTTTTATCTTTATCTGACCTGGAACTTGTGGGTGCCAGAATGTACACTCCCAGCGACAAGTTCCTGGATGAGTATTGCGCAACTATTGAGAAGCAAAAGATGAAAACCGTGTGGAAGAATGCAATGATAGATTATGTAAACAACATGCTGAGAAAGAATAATAAGCTTGGTATGGCAAATCGTGCCATGCTCCTCCTCTTTGAAGGCAAGAACGCGGTTGATGTTCTCCATAATAACGTGATTGGGTCAGCATCTGACCCTTTAAGAGGAAATACTATCAGGGGCACATATGGTGACAGCATACTTGACGGTAACGGAAAGGTTGAATATTTTGAACCTGCAGTCCTTACTTCTGCAGATAAAACCACAAATATCAGCCAGCTCAAGTTATTCGCAAAATATTCATTAAGCGATGGAGGTATCCTGGAAAAAGCCGTGAAATTTCCCAAAAACAAAAAACCTGAAACTTCACTCATAATCCTTAAACCTTTTGAGAAACATGACCCTCGTTCAGGAAATATAATAGATATGATTGCAAGGACCGGTTTCTATATGGTCGGAATAAAGCTTCTTGATTTGAGCACCAAACAGGCAGAAGAATTTTATGGACCTGTGAAAGATTTCTTCAATAGTAGTTTCGATGACAAATTTAAACCGAAACTGGTTGAAAATTTGAGGGCGTCATTAAACCAGAAGGACTTTTCTTTTGAACTGACTGATGAAATTTTAAACAAAATGGCCGGCCAGATGAAAAAACCAACTGTAGAGGGTGAATTCGGCAATATACTGCAATATATGACAGGCAGCGCACCTTCAGCATTCGCTGAAACCAAGAAGACCGAAGGGAAGCATACGATATGTCTCGCTTTATTATACCAGGGCATAAATACCATCAAGACTATTCGAGAACTTCTGGGCGCCACTGATCCAAAAAAAGCAAAGTATTCCAGTATAAGGAGGTTTTACGGACTGGATATTCTGAGAAACGCCGTACACGCATCTGATTCTCCTAAAAGTGTAATAAGAGAAAGAAAAATCATAGGCTTCAATAAAGAGAAAAAAACCTGTGATATTAATCAAATTATAAATCGATATATCAAAAATAGCGGATCTTCACGAAAACGATAAAACATAATCATATTATGTTAGATATTCAAAAATTTGAGGTTGGGCCCTTGGATGCTTGTTGCTACATAGTGTCTTCAAAGTGTTCAGAGGCAATGGTTATAGACCCTGGTGGAGATACAGACAGAATAATAGATTATCTTGAGAAGGAAAAGCTGAGTCCTGTTTTTCTGATCAATACCCATGGTCATGGTGACCACATCGGCGGAAATAAAGAGTTAAAGGAAAAGTTTCCGGACATTCAAATCTGTATTCATAGCGACGACGCAGAAATGCTGGAAGACCCGTTTAAGAACCTCTCTCTTCTGGGCGGAAAAAGATATTCATCTCCACCGGCAAACCGAATCTTGAATCACGACGATAAGATTATGTTTGGTGAGTATGCCTTAAGGGTCTTGCACCTCCCCGGTCATACCCGCGGTGGAATAGGGATATATATTGATTCCGCAGGCAATGGAGACGCTCCAATATTATTCTCAGGCGATACTCTTTTTGCAGGAGGCTACGGCAGGACTGATTTGCCGGGCGGCAGTCATAACTGCCTTCTCCAATCGATTAAGCAATGCATCTTTAAGCTGGATGAAAATACAATTATACACCCCGGACACGGCTCATCAACAACCGTGAAAGCAGAAAAAGAAAGGTTTAACTTCCATTAAGTTTAAATACTAATCGACTTTACCGTATTTACCGCAGTCGGATAGTTCGAGAAAACCAAAGAGGAAAAACTTCAATGATAGACGAAAAAGAGAATATAAAGGATGTCCTCATCGAAGAAGAAATGAAGGAGTCATACCTTACCTTTGCGATGAGTGTAATCATGAGCAGGGCATTGCCTGATGTGCGTGATGGTTTAAAGCCATCACAGAGAAGGATACTCGTTGCAATGAATGATCTTAGCCTAGGCCCCGCATCAAAGTACAGGAAGTGCGCAAAGATCTGTGGAGATACAACGGGAAATTATCATCCACATGGTGAGCAGGTTGTATATCCAACACTTGTACGTATGGCGCAGGACTTCAGTTTCAGGTACACCCTTGTAAAGGGGCAGGGCAACTTTGGATCAATTGATGGTGACCCCCCTGCCGCAATGAGATATACAGAGGCAAGGATGACATATGCATCCACTGAAATGATGAATGATATTAAGCAGAACACAGTTGATTTCATTCCAAATTATGATGAGACTCGCATGGAACCGGTTGTGCTCCCTTCAAAGTTTCCAAATATTTTGTGCAATGGCGGTTCCGGAATCGCTGTAGGAATGGCTACAAGCATTCCCCCGCATAATGTAAACGAGGTGTGTGACGGCATAATAAAGGTTATTGATAACCCTGATGTCACCATTGATGAACTTATGACAATAATAAAAGGGCCTGATTTTCCAACAGGCGCTTTAATATGTGGCGTTAGAGGCATACACGACGGCTACAAAACCGGCAGGGGCACTATATCAGTGAGGGCAAGGGCACATATAGAAACAGCGAAGAACGGCAGAAAGAGTATAGTTGTAACTGAAATACCCTATCAGCTTAATAGAGACAGAATAATAGAAAGAATTGCAGAATTAGTAAAAAGTGAAGTTTTAAAGGGCATAACAGATGTTCGGAATGAAAGCGACAGAGATGGAAGCAGGATTGTAATTGTTGTGAAGAAGGGTGACGACGAAAATGTTGTCTTAAATCTACTATATAAACATACGAAACTGCAAGACTCTTTCAGCATAATTATGATAGCGCTTGTAAACAATCGGCCTCAAACATTAAACCTGAAACAGTTAATTACAGCTTATATCGACCATCGAAAAGAAGTGATTCAACGTCGAACGCAGTTCCTGTTAGACCGTGCCGAAGAAAGAGCGCATATCCTGGAGGGGTTGAAGATTGCCCTTGCAAACATTGACGAAGTTATAAAACTGATAAAAGCATCTAAAACAGTCGAAGACGCAAAAAATTCATTGATATCTAAATTTTCTTTATCTGATGTACAGGCCAATGCAATCCTTGAGATGAGACTGCAAAGGTTAACAAACCTGGAACAATCCAAGATCGAGGAAGAGTATAAAAAGGTCTGTGACAATATTAAGGAATTTAAGGCTATCCTGTCAGATGAAAATCTGGTCTTAGACATTATTCGCGAAGACCTTCATGAAACGAAAGAGAAGTATGGAGATGAAAGGAAAACAGAGATTGTAGGTGATGTCAGCGATTTCGACATGGAAGATCTCATTTCTGAGGAAGATGTAACCGTTATGATCACACATGAGGGATACACAAAAAGATTACCTTTAAGTACTTATCGGAAACAAAACAGAGGTGGAAAGGGTGTTACCGGTACCGGAATGAAGGAAGGTGATTTCGTTGAAAACCTCTTTATCGCATCAACACACGATTATATACTATTCTTTACCGATTTGGGCAAGGTGTACTGGTTGAAGGTATACGATGTTCCCCACTTTGGCCGTGTAGCCAAGGGACGGGCAATAGTAAACCTGCTGAATCTGGAAAAAGACGAAAACGTTACATCTATGATTCCTATTCGAAAGTTTGACGATAGACAATTAGTAATGGCAACTAAGGAAGGAATAATAAAGAAGACCATCCTCAGCGCCTTTGGCCGCCCTAAAAAAGGCGGTATAATCGCAATCCTCCTCGACAGTGGCGATAAGCTTATAGGAGTTAAATTGGCACATGGAGGTCAGGAAATTGTACTTGGTACAGAAAATGGAAAGGCCATCCGGTTTTCAGAGGACGATGTCCGATGCATGGGACGTGCAACACGCGGCGTCAAAGGTATTACACTACAAGGCGATGACACTGTTAAGGGCATTGTTATAGTCGACAAGAATGCAACACTTTTAACTGTCTGTGAAAATGGGTTCGGGAAAAGAACAGATTATAGTGAATATTCTGTTCAACGCAGGAGTGGGCAGGGAGTCATTAACATAAAAACAACTGAAAGAAATGGTAAAGTTGTTGCCCTGAAAAATGTAAGAGATGAAGACGAACTCATGATGATGACGGCAAGTGGTATGATAATTCGTACCCCTATTAACACCATAAGATCCATTGGCCGTAATACTCAGGGAGTGAAGCTTATTTCACTGAAGAAAGGTGATAAATTAATGTCCGTTGCACCTGTTGTAAGTGAAGAAAAAGAAACAGAGCAAACAGATGAGGCCGAACCACAACAGCCTGAACAAACTGAATAACGCTGCTCGGCATAGCCATAACTAAAGTTTAAAGTGAGCTAAAGTTGTTGAAATACAACTATAGCGTCAAAGAACATGGAGTGCATCATCCGTGATGATGCATATTAAAGCAGTGACACGACCACTGCACTCCAAAAAAACTACTTTGTACAACAATTTGAGAATGCTCTCAGTTGTTGTAAAATGTATTATTTTTTATGAAACACCCCTGGTTCCCACGCTCTGCGTGAGAACCCTTACGGTGACGTTTCTGCACTACATTCAAATACAACATCATGTGACAGACATCATTTGAAGGCTCAAGTACACCAGTATAAGTCGTAAGATTTTTAACTATTTCTGTCTATTCTGCTTTAAAAGATAATACTTACAAAGAGATCATCCTGGCATTTAAATATAAATGTTTGAGTCAAATGAGCATTTGAGGATAGCGAGGAAACAAAATGGACGATAAGACTATTAAAGTTCTTTATGTCGAGGATGATATGGACCACGCAATCCTTATCAGAGAATTAAT
>JBHHYW010000218.1:0-5140 GCA_046757745.1 Candidatus Scalindua sp. | reverse complement strand
ATTAGCATTCACACCTTATTCTCCAACTGGGCCTGGGGCAATGCGTCGTGTTGGAAAATGTCTAAATGTAGGGTTCTTCTGAGAATTAGTTGCAGCTCATGTTTGCTATAGAGACCACTAAGCTATTGGAGTTACGGTACTTATTTTAGAAACAAGGTTATAGGACGTTTTCGTCGTTAGAAATCATTCGTTTGACTAAGCTAACCGTATTAAATTAGTGCACTAATGATTTCTCCCCAAAAGAGACCCAACAGCTCAATAAGGTCAAAAAGCATCGGTCCATAACGCAGTCGGATTAATCTCCAGTTTTGTAGCCTGTTTTTTAAAGATCTATAAAAGGAACTCAGCAGCTAAAACTCTGAAGAACCAAATGTAGAAATTTGTTTTTTATTAGAAACTGGGAATTACAACTGGGCCGCAGGTAAGTAATATGTTAGCGCCATGTTGGCGTTGCAAACCCCTAATCAAAGCATTGGAGTACGAAAGGCCCATCATGGAAGACAATATAAGCCTCTTTGTCTTTGATTTCCAAATTACGGAAATTTTTAGTGTTTACAGTTATTGAGGTTCTATAATGTACTCTGACTCTACTTCTTTCCCTCGCGACTTAAGTGAGTTGGTTCCACCAAAATCACTCTCCAAGTTAATAAATCAAGCAGCTAAAGAACTTGAGTTGCTGCATTCGCTAAGAATAAATCTGGCCAAATCTACGGCAAGGGAAAACATAACTATCTGTCCCGGGGTTTGGCATTATTGTGGCAAGATTGTAAAAAAAGACGAAAAAGCCATTTTCTGCAGCAAATGTGATGATCATATTGTTAACGAGGCCAACAGAGTAAAGAAACCAGTAATATATAACTGTGACAATGGTCTTTTCATGTTCGCCATGCCTTTTTTCTGGCAAGATAAATGGCTTGGTACCCTAGTAGGTGGACAAATCATACCACATCGTTCTGAACAGGATCGTCCGAAGGTTTACAACATATTACCCTCACTTGATCAAAGCCAGGGGGATATAAGAGATTTACTAGAGAATGCTCGTGGTTATACAGAGCTTGAGATAAAGGCCGCGGTGAAGTTTCTATTTGTACGTCTGTGGGATGTAGTTGAGGAAAGAATTCTAGATTGGTTTTCGCATAGAATTTTAAATCAAGAAGATGTACAAACTCTCTTAGAAACATCTGTTGAAGATGTTTGTGAGCTCCTTGGGGCTAGAGCGTGTTCGATTTTTCTATTTGATGAAGAATCCCAAAGATTTGTCCTTAGGGCTACAACAAAAAGTTCATTCAAAAAAGCCAAAAATCATATCGATAGGACTGAGGCTGGTTATTCTCCTGGGCAAGGCTTTACAGGCTGGGTTGGAAAATACGGATATCCTCTGTGGGTTTCTGATGTTAGAAAGCCAGATGCGGTAGAAAAAGAAAACGATCTCGAACGATTTGGCTCAAAACCTAAATGGTCAGGTGGTCATCTAAAGGAGACCCATCCGGGTCACTTTATGGCTGTACCAATACTACCTCACTCAAGAATTGGGCAAATCAAGAGTATCGGAGTATTAAGAGTTTCAGGCAAGCGTCACGGCAAACAGTTCTCGATTCAAGATAAACATTTCTTAGAACGTGTAGCTAAGAGTTCAGGCGCAGTGATTGAGAGTGCCCGAGAAACGCGAAAAAATGCAATTCTCAAGATTGGTCAAAACATTTCATCCCATCAAAGCACCGATGGTGTATTACAAGACTCTGTTGATAAAGTTACAGAGGCTTTCAATTGTGCTACGACTCAGATTTCACTAATCAATCAAGAGAAAGGCACTTTGGCTGTAGAGGCCATGTTTAGATTTACTAAGGAAGAAATTCGTAGCATGGAATATAGCTTAAGCGAGAATGGAATCGCTGTAGCTTCAGCCACGAAAGGGGAAATCATCCGGGAGTCCAAAGCAAAATCAAGCAAATTTTATTCAGGAAAATATGATAAGCAGATAGAGCCAAGGCTAAAGGACAAAGGTTTGAAACCAGGTGACAGTGTTTTGTGTGTGCCCCTTAAGCAGGCCAATAGAATCATCGGCGCGATCAAATTAATAGGCAAAATTGATTCCAAGGGGTTCACATTAGACGATGAAAGGTATTTACAAATACTTGCTCCAGTTGTTGCAGGCGCCATTGAAAATACAAAAATTCATGAACTAACAACTATCAATGAGATGATGAGCGAATTAATCGAAGTAATAGATCGAACGGCTGCCTCTAGAATTATTTTGAAAGCAGCTAAGAAGGTAACCGGCAACCCTGAATATGGATGTGTGGCATTAGTCGAAAGAATTGTCAACCAAGTTATTGTTGGGGCTTTTGAACCTGAAAGCGAAAAAGCAAAAGATTGCTTGAATAATGGATTTCGGCAAGGAAGAGGCGTAATTTATAATGTTATTAGGTCAGGTAAAACATTTTGTGGTGATGTTAATGGTAAGACAGCCCAAGAATTTCAATTCATTGAATGCTTTCCACAGGTAGAATCCGAACTTGCAGTACCGCTCAAAGCGAATTCGCACTCAATAGGTGCAATAAATGTAGAGAGCACCCAAAAAAATGCATTTTCTGCTGAAGCTCGCCAAAGATTAGAATTGATCGCTTCAAATGCGGCACCTTTAATTTATAATAAGCAGACTATATCCGCATTGAAAGAGGGGGCTGAACTTATAAATCAACCGTGGGACGTAGGAGCGATTCTCAAAAAGATTGCAGATATAGTAGCCCATTTGATGCAAGTTCCAATTGTCAGCATTTTAGAAGTTGACAGTACAAGAAACAAGCTCTGTGTCAAACACTCACGTGGCTTCAAAAATGAAGAGCTTGCTGCATCAACTTTCGATATTAACGGAAGCCTTGCCGGAAGGGCATTTCGTGAGGGATCATTTCGTTCAAGCGATATTCAGGCGGAAAGGGGAGTCCAAAACAAAGATTTAGTGGAAAAGGAAAACTTGCGTTCTTATTTGGCTGTTGCAATGTACGATGATGAGAACAAACCATGCGGTGTTATTGGCGCTCACACGGCAGGAGAAGATATAAGGGATTTCACTCAGTTTGACTTAGAAATTTTAAGAATCTTTGCCAGGTACGCGGCCTTTGCGCTTCGAACCTCGCAGCGAATTCAAGAAGTTAGCACTTTGCTCAAAATAGGCTCCGAGATTTTGTCGAAACAAAAAAGTGGAATGGATATGATCAAGAAGGTATGTGAGCACTGTAGTGATTGGCTCAATGCCAGGAATTGTTATATTCGCCTTTGTGACCCAGCAGGAGAGTTTTTGTTTCCCGTCGTCGGAGCAGGCCAGATTAGTTCAGAAAGCACCATCAATAGAGTTACGATGGAAGCATTACTAAAAGCGAAAAAGACACTAAGTAAAGAGAAAATTCCTGACCAATTTGAAGGTGTAATCCATAAAGTTAATCAAACTCGTATCAAAGCAGCCGGAGCTTTTCCAATTGTATTTGGTACCGAGATCATTGGTTGTTTGATAGTCGAATCAGAACATGGCAATTTCTTTGGCAAAGGAATAAAACAACGGTTGCAGGATTATGCTACAGCTGCAGGTATGGCTCTAGTTAATCTACGAGCCCAAACAGTGGTACAAACTGCTGCGGCTTCTTGTGCCCACGACATCAATCCGCCGATAATGACGCTCTCAAACCTTATGAACAAACATAGAAGCATACGCGAAGAATTAAAATTGCACATAGATCGAATAAGAAGACATCAAAGTCGGCTTAAATCGTTCGCTTCAACCGCGAAAACAGTAAATCCCGATTTTAGTCTTTGTGATATAAAACAAGTGATTTGGGGGATAATCGAAGATTTGTTGAAATCAAATGTTTGGAAATTTGAACCTAACCGCATTAAGGTGAAAGTAACACCTCCTGAACCGACAATAAACACCAACGAGGAGTTCCTCTCTACTGCACTGTATATGGTGCTAGCGAATGCCATACGTGCTTTGCATGAGGATAATACAAGGAAACTAAAAATTACTATCAATAAAAGTAATGATTGGCATGAAATCGGAATTATTAATTCAAATTCTTCCATTGGGGAAGAGATGATCAGACTAGTTGAAGAAAATAAATCATATCCGCCAGAAGATAATAACGGATTAGGATTATGGTGCGCCCAAAATTGTATCGCAATTCTGGGGGGAAAATTTGACATTCGAAACGTTGCTGGCGGTGTAAAAGTCAAAATCTCGCTCCCAATCTTAGAAAGAATTGAAAGGTGATAAACTATGAGAGCATTGATTGTACATGATGACCCAGCCACGGCTGATTTCTTTCTGTTGAATCTTCCAAGGGAATTAGACTGTCAAGTTACCCCAGAAGAAAAGAGTGTACAGGAGGCTATAGAGAGGATTAAGAGTTCTAAATTTGACGTTTACTTGATCGATTTGCGTCTAAGAAACTATCCACAAGACAGAGCTAACTCCAATCCAAGAGGAGGTCTCGAAGTGATAGCCGCTTTAGATGATTCACAGAGGGAGAAAGTCATTCTCGTGACCGATTATCATGACGTTCCTGAAACAGCGCGTGCAATCACCGATGCGGCAAAATTGAAATGCAGATATTTCGCATGGTCGCCATTTCAAGCAAATGATGACAATTTGAACTATGTTATTTTGAAGGAGCATATTCAAAGCATTAAGCAACGCTTGGTAAATATTCAAAGGCTAAAGAAAGTGATCTTTCGTCAAAAATTAATATTTGGTTCTATTCTTGCTTTTTTTGGTATAATATCAGTAATTGTGTTTAAGATCAATGGTGAATTCGCCGCTTTCCTTGTAAGTTTATTTGGCTTGATTACAAGTCTGATAACGCTTTTCATATCGAAGAGCAAAGAGCCGCTATTTAGAGTAGATTGAATTTAGTATCGTTGCCGGTATTTTGACACTGCTTTCTATGCTATGGCCCAAATATAGAAAAATCAACAGCTAGTTTTTGGGCTAAACGACTTAAGAGTTGACAGCGGGCGCTTTTTGTGCTTCCGTCTGCCTGTCCCGAACTCGATTCGGGGCAACGATGGGGCTGTCAGGCTCCGGCTTCTGAACGGATTGAATGAAGCCCCGCTGAGGCACCTATCGTCAGCGACCAGCTTTCACTTT
>JBHHYW010000217.1:0-5171 GCA_046757745.1 Candidatus Scalindua sp. | reverse complement strand
GTTTCTCACCAACTTCTGAGCTTATACGGCCATCCTGGGGTTTTCTTTTCTCGGTAATATCAATATGTGAGAGTATCTTTATTCTGGAAATCAAGGCCTCATGTATACGGTTTGTAATTGAATGCACCTCCTGGCATACACCATCAATCCTGTATCGTATACGGGTTTTGCTTGGCAATGGTTCAATGTGGATATCACTGGCTCTGGCCTTAAAGGCTTCTTCAATTATATATGTAACAAGTTTAACAATCGGCGCCTCCGCTTCTTCCTCAGCGCCAATTGTATAGTCAAATGATTTATCAGTGCCATCAAGTATTGACTTAAAACCATCCAGGTAGCCATCAAAAGAAACATCCTTTTCCCTGTCATAATATTTCTTAAAAGCGTCTTCAATGTTATTCTTCGTTGCCAGTACACATTCTACATTAATGTTGAGAGTGAAACGCAGGTCTTCCAGCGTACTAATATCAAGCGGATCGTTTATGGCAACAATGATTAATCCATCTTGTCTCGCGACAGGTATAATATTATGTTTTTTTGCGATGTTTTTCGGGATTGTGTTTATGACATCTTCCGGGATGGGAGTAGCCATGGGATTGACAACTTGAAAGTCAAATTGCTCAGCCAGGCTGCATGTTATATCCTCGGATTTTGCAAAACCCATCTCTGTTAACGCTTTACCCAATCTGATTGATAGCTTCTTCTGATGCTCTAATGCCTTGCTTAGCTGTTTTTCAGAGATGACCCCCCTTGCTTTAAGCATTTGCCCCAGAGACATTTGTGAAGTTTTCATTTTATTAATATTGTTACTGGCTGAATAGACCTCACATGGTTTGTTTGTAATTCCGGCCCTGCATTATTAGTCTTATTTTGAAAGGATTAAGGTTGAAAGATTACTTACCAACCAGACTTGTCAGATTAAGTCCTTTGGATGGTGAGCAGCCCTGTATGTTCGCAACGACATTATTAGCTGCAGGTATGCTGATTGTTATTAATTATCTCCTACGTATTCGCTTCTTTTTCTTTTTTGTGGGTTTTCTTCTGCGTCTTCTTGCTTCTGCATCACTCATGGAGAATGATAATATCGCAGGTGTTACATAAGCCGCTGAGATAAGTAGTTTTCTCAGGAAACTTCTACGGTTTTCATCAAAGTCTTTAAGTAGCTCGTGTTCCGTAGGACTCTCGGATGCTTTATCCAAACCGCTCCCATCAGTCGAATTCGATTGGGCGCTTTCATCAGGGCTGTCATCAGATTTTTTTTGTTTACTCATTTTTTCTCTCCTAATCAATATACAACTTACTACAGGAAATACGAGGATAGTGATACCTCATATGAGCGATTTTGTAGCCGCAACCTTGAGGGTGCAAAACTTACGTGGACACATCAAATGTTGAGGAACGCAGACTAAAACTCTCGGCTACAATGGTATATAATATGAAATCACTCAATTTAGATAGTAGTTAACGAAAGAAGTCGTTTAGAACAGTTGTGTGTTCCTGTCTGATATTGGTATTCTCAACTGTGGGTGTTCTCCTTGCTTCCAACAGTTTCATAAAATTGTCTCAATTCGTCTTCCATCTCTTCCTTACTAATGGCCCCGTATAAGACCAGTATTTCACCGAGAAAATTACGTGTTTTCTTTTGTAATATTAGAAGTTTGTCAACATCGCCCCTGGTCAAGAATCCCAATTCAATTGCAATCTCTCCAAAGAGGCCGCCTCTCTCTCTCTGATTATCCAGAGTCTCACTCAACTGTCTATTGTTCAGCAAATTTTCTCTTACAGCCAGCACACCAAAGGTTATGTGCTTTTCATTCTGAAACTTTAGAGCGGCTTCCAGTTCGCTTTCTTCGATTTTTCCTTTCTTGATTAAATATTCACCAAATCTCACTTCGGCCTCCTAGCAATGACATATATTACATAATGTGCTTCTACTTTGAAATCTCTAAGAGTCCCTGGATTTAATCTATCTCAAGAGAATGAAATATTCAAGTAAAAAAGCTTAATTCTGGCAGCCGGTACCAATCAAGGTGATTAATAAGACTAATCGTCACTTCTTCACGGACATGCACCGAGAGAATCTCCATGTCCCTGATGTCCTGGCCAAGCGGATTGTGGTATTACCATAGTTTTTTCTGCAGATGTACCCGGTTTGTGGCAGATGGTTATGTCATTTGGGTCAGCACTAGTGCCATCGTCATCAGTACCCGCTGAAGGCTTGCCATGGTGAGCGTTGTTTTGGGATGGATGTCCATGCATGTGCCTTTCTCCATTCGCATGCGTATGATAGTGTGAATGCATTGGCACATCTCCAGTAGTCGTAGACGTTGTACCGCCGCTCTTCAATGTAGTTGCCTTGCCCGTTTCACGGTCAGTTACCACTACTATTCCAGAGGTAAGGGTTACGATTGTCTGGTAACCTAAAACGCTGCCATTATTACTGGTTTGCACCGTAAACTGAGTGCCTCTTACGCCTACGATTGCACTTGGTGTAACTACCTCGAATTTAGAACCTGATGTAACCTGAACATCTATAGTACCATTGTCCTGCACCTTTACTATGCTGTATATGGTACCATCAGCAAGCTGGACAGATTGTACGAGGAAGCAGCCATAGCTGCCTCCCGAGGCACTTGTTACTGTAACGGTGCTCCCGTCATCGAACGTCATTGTGTCGTTAACGTTGCCGATCATTCTCTGTGCAGTTGTTCCATCAGGCGGAATTTTCTGTCCGTTAGCCAGTACACTACCAACCCTTGTAATCTCTGTAGAGCCAGTGGAAAATGCACAGGTTGAATTATTGCCCCCCCTGTGGCGAGGGCAGCCGATGGCGAGTTCATCAGTGCCGTAGGAATCCTTACGTGAAATATAATAGGGATCATAGCTTGCGAAGTTGGCGGTACTGGTTGTATCGTTATCTTCAGGGCATACGAACGTAGATTTATTATTTATGTAGCCGGCAAGGTCGGTAGAAAGCGGGTAGATATCATTGCCATCGTCAGGGTAACCATCCTCGGGGAAGATCATGTAATCATTATAGTACATTTGCAGGCCCTGAGATATACTTCTCAGGTTGTTTACACACTGTGTCTGGTTATTTGAGATCCTTATCTTGCTGACGGTTACAGCTCCTATACTTGCTAACACGGCAATTATGCCTATGGTTACAAGTAATTCTATAATTGTGAATCCTTTGTTTCTGCTTTTGTATCTTTGTTTCCACATTATAAGACTTCAAGATTTTAGTAATTCTGCCTGTTTGTAATAGCAGGCAAAAAACTATAAACTTATGTAGTCTTAAGACTTACGCAAATTTTATACCGTTATATCGAGGCGTGATTCTTTAAAATATGTCCGTGGGAATAATTTTTCATGTATATGATTATATTTAAAAACTTTACCATCCGATGTCCGGAGCAGTAAAAAATTTATTTTATCTTCTTTTTACTATTATTATTCCTAAACTCATACACGTATTTAACATTAGTGTACAATTATTAGACATTATGGCTGAGGAGGAATATCCTGACACGTGCCCGAGTGACCACCTATCCGAATGGCAAAAGAAGATGAGAATGCCGGGTATGCTCAATAAGAGTTAGTCTAAGCCTGAGTGGTTGTTATTTCTACATTTTCTTTCTAATAAATTTATCTCCCGGTTTTTGGCGGCCTCTCCGGTATTGAGGATTTTTTAAAGAACGTACGGGCGGATGAATCCATCGTCATTGAATGGACTCCATCTCACTATACCGTAGCCAAAGTTTACACCCCATACCGCATTAACACCTTGTTTTTTATCACCTGTCCATATCCATTCCTGGAGCTTATAGAAAACCGGGGAAATAAATAATCTGCCATTCTTCCTTGCAGGTTCCAACAACTATGCAGCTTCTTCCAAAGTAGGCAGCCTCCAGTCATGATATCCCGCATATCCGTGGTTGTTCAGTCTTTGCAGTAAGCTCCTTGCCGCTTTCAATGTTACTGCTCTTGGAGAACCTGATTGGTGCCACATCAGTCCGGTGGAGTAATCTATCACTACTTTGTCGCCTCTGATTATATTTACTTCGTAATTGTGCTTGATTGTACTATAGCCCTTAAACAAATTCCAACTCTCTTCGCGTATGAATATATACGGTATTGACTTTGCCTGAGCCAGTGACAGATCTCTTTTGTAGTGAGAACGCAAGCGTACTCTTCCCGTGTTAAACGGTTCTGTGTGTGACGGATATGATGGCGCATGTTCTTGCGTGAAATTGTGCCAATATTCGCCTCCTCTCTGCGTGGCTGCGAACAGCTTCATCATCTGTGCTGTAGGGATTATCCTGTTTGAAATTATCGATCAGATACTGCCATATGTGAATCTTCTCTTCAATACTCAGGTCAGGCTTTTCATCGTGAACTAATGCCTTATTACATGAATTTCCCAATCTTAGTTGCCATTCAGACCAGACTGTTTTATCTTCAGACAGGTTTCTCTCCTTTTCCAGTTGTGCCCACTCTTCTTCAATGAGTTTTCTTTCTTCTTCCAGTTCCTGCCTTTCCTCTGCAGCCAGTCTTATTTCCTCCTTCAGTCTTTCACTCTCCTCTCTTAATATCTCACGTTCTATTTCCGGGTATTTTTTTTGTCTTCAATGTTTTCCTGTTCTTCCGGGGGTGGAGTATCAACCGTGTTATTTTCATCCAGAACAAATATGAAATCTCCCTTATCGAGTTTGGGATGTCTTATTCTCCCGTACTGCGGATGCTGGCTGTCCCGGCTATAGTTTACTACACTTGTATCCAGATACATGCCCAGCTCAGAACCGGTAACGTATCCGTCCTCATTAAAATCGGCATCACCTTTATACCCTGTATTAAACACGTATTAAATATGCTGTTGTCAGGTACCTGTTCTTCTTCATTGCCTGCAGTAATGAATTGACGAACTGGCAGATTGCTCTTTTCTGAAATATCGCTTGGTAAGCTCTTTAAAGATGCAAACACCGACCCTGAAAAACATGAATCAAACAACATGAGCACATGTTTTGATTTTATTCGAAGCGCATAAGTCTCCATCATATTCATACTGACGGCCTTTTCTCCAAATCTAATAAGGTCCTGATTAAGGACCGGGCAGTCCTTAGTCTCTAAGTCGACAATTTCTTGCTTTTTTTGAACGGAAATTGTCACCT
>JBHHYW010000216.1:0-5181 GCA_046757745.1 Candidatus Scalindua sp. | reverse complement strand
AAGATAGCAGCTTTGATTGATGATGCAAAGATCAATACACTGACGGTTATGATTATGAAGGTACCCTGCTGTATGGGTTTGACTCATATTGCGAAATCCGGTGTTGATAAGGCTACCCGCAAGATACCGATCAAGCAGGTGGTTGTGGACGTAGCAGGCGGCCAAATCCTATCCGAAGACTGGATTTAAGGCGTCTAGCTATCACATTCAAATATAAGAAACCCCTGGGAAGAACTTTGCCTCCCAGGGGGTTTTTTATTCAATTCAAAAGCTCAACCGTCCCTTTGCCTTCTCCGTGAATGCCCTTATGGATGACTAAACTTCTGCCCCGAGTTATTCCTGAATTGTACGCGTCAGTACTGCTGCTGGTATATCTGGAGGAGGAGCGTACGAGTTTGGGATTTCTTCGCCGGTAGAACTCTTTGAGCCGGGGATCTCCTTTCCAGACCAGCTTTTTGGACTTGTGCTCAATAATCCGTCCATCCAGCTTATTATAAAACCCGTCCAGAAGTCCGTAAATAAAGGACCTTCTATGTCTGTTCCCGTTGATCTTTTTTCGTTCCTTATGCTCTATCCATAGAAGCTCCGAGATGTTTTGAAGGTAATCATACACATACTCCGCCATCTCAACGTTTTCCGGTGTCCCGTAAATTTCCAGAACCTGACCACTCCAGTCTTTGTGCTGGTCATACCCGAATGTCCAGATAGCTTCCACGAAAAAAAATCTGGTAATTATGGCGCTGATTATAGTCTTGATGGGATTTCGCCTTCCCACTTCTCCGATTTGCTTGTGGATGTAGTTCCATTTGGTTTGTACATCCAGTAACGACAGGTTGTGTTTTAATAAAAACTCATGGGCCTTGGCCATGGCATTCTGGGCCTCATGTTCGTTGGCGCTTTGGGCCAATGCCAATAGTTTGTGAACCTTATCCAGTATCTTGTGGTTTTCTGAACTTATGGTGGAGTTGTTTTTCCGTTTTTCGACCCAGGATTGAATATCACCTGTGGCCGTGGAATCAATGCCATTCTTCAGACAGATCCGCTTGAATGCCTCTCCATGTGGCAATTCCTCACGAATTCCTAAAACTTCTCCTACATACTGGTGGGCCATTTCATGATAGAGAACCTCCTGAACATATTCCCACGTATAGTTGGATATTAAGTTAGTGCTGATAGAAAGGCGTCTGTGATAGCCGCCCTTCCACTTACCTAAAATTCTTTCTGTGGAAGAGAGTTCAAGGTTTGGGAGGCGCATGGAGTCTTTAAAGTAATGGTAATTGGCCGTTTTCCAGTCTGCCTTCAACTGCTTGATCCAGGCAGTTTTTAATACGCGGTCTATCTCCATATACCCTTAGAAAATCAGTTATTGAAATAGGAAGGAAAGACTCGATGTGCGGCTAATATTGACACATGCGGGACGTTCCGGTGTTTACTTTTAGAATATTATAATATGAAAGATTAGCTGTTGAATTTTCAGTGTTTTAATGGTAATAGATTATATCATGGAAATCAAGCAGAAGCTCAAGAGTTTGGGTACGATTTATAATTTTTGGAACTTATACGATAATGGGCAATAAACATATTTATAGCTGAAGATGGATGAATTTTCGTTTATAAAATGGATAAGAGGTAATCAAAAAGAGGATAAAAACATTGTCATTGATATCGGTGATGACTGCGCCTCTATAAGAATTAATGGTAATAAGCAGTGCCTGGTTACTACAGATATGCTGGTAGAAGGCACACACTTTGACCTGCAAAAGAATACGCCGGGAGAAATTGGGAAAAAATCAATTGCATGCAGTATCAGTGATATCGCTGCTATGGGTTGTTCGGCTAAATATGCTGTGGTTTCTATCTGTTTTCCTCAAGAGACCAGGACAAAATTTGCCAGGGAATTATTCCTCGGGATGAAGAGAGAGGCGGATGCTTATAATATTAAAATAATAGGTGGAGATGTTGTCAGTGGTAAAAAAATGCTGGCTGTCAACGTGACGATGTATGGTGAAAACAGAGGGCTGAATCCTGTAACTCGCTCTGGCGCAAAGGTGGATGATGTAATAATGGTAACCGGCGCCCTGGGAGGTTCAATTTTAAAAAAACATTTTACGTTCAAGCCGCGTCTGAAAGAGGGGCAGTTACTAAATAAGAGATTCAATATAAATTCTATGATAGATATAAGTGACGGCCTGGTTGCAGATTTAAATCACATTCTTGAGGAGAGTGGGGTTGGCGCCGTTTTACGTGAAGATGAAGTGCCTGTATCTGCAGATGCAGAGAAGCTGGCACGTAAAACGGGCTTTTCAGCGCTTCATCATGCGCTTCACGATGGCGAGGATTACGAATTACTTTTTACTCTTTCAGGAAAAGAGTCCAAAAAACTTCTGGCGTCAAGTTCTTTTCCCGTGCGCTTGTCAAAAATCGGTCATATCAAAAGATCAAATGGAATAAGCATGCAGGGTTCAAACGGCAAGATAAAAAAAATTAAACCTGTAGGATATGAACATTTTAAGTAAAATAAAATTTTCTGTTACTGATGATTCTATTTGCATCGAAACCGTAGAAGTTGAACAGACAATCGAATTTGGGAATTTGATTGGTTCTCTTCTTAAGGCTGGCGACGTAGTAGCGCTTATGGGCCAACTGGGTGTGGGCAAGACGTATCTGACCAAGGGAATTGCGGAAGGACAGGGCGTGAAGGATAGAAAAGAGGTAACAAGCCCGAGTTATGTGTTAGTAAAGCAGTATATGGGAAGGATACCTATTTATCATTTCGATGCGTATAGGATAAAATCACCTGATGAAATGTACGACATCGACTGTGTTGGGTTTTTCTGGGGTGAAGGCGTGTCAATTATTGAATGGGCAGACAAAGTAATGGAGTGCCTGCCCGATGATTTCATAAAAATTACGATTGAAACAGCGGGCCAAACGTCCAGAGATATCCATGTATCATATCAGGGAGAGAGATACGAGAGCTTTATGGAAAAGTTAAAGGAAAGGGTTAAGTGTCTAACATAAAGGTTTTACCACAAACTGTTGTAACCAAAATAGCTGCGGGCGAGGTCATAGAGCGTCCTGCTTCGGTTTTGAAGGAACTGATTGAGAATTCTATTGACGCCGATGCTACGCATATAGAGGTTCAACTGGAGGAAGGCGGTAAAAAACTTATAAAGGTTTCTGATAATGGTATTGGAATGGATAGGGATGATGTGGAAATAGCTTTTTTAAGTCACGCCACGAGTAAATTGAGAAGCGATGGAGATCTTTTTTCTGTTAATACGTTGGGTTTTCGGGGCGAAGCTCTCCCGAGCATAGGGGCTATTTCACAGACAAGTATTATCTCCCGTACAAGGAATACATTAATCGGCTCAGAAATCAAGATTGAGGGGGGAAATCTTGATAATATTAAAGAAAAAGGAGCGCCTGAGGGTACACAGATAGATGTGCATAACCTGTTTTATAACACCCCCGTTAGACGCAAATTTCTTAAAAGCATACAGACTGAAATGGCCCATATATCAGAAATGGTTACAAGATTTGCATTAGCATGTCCAAACATACATTTCAATGTGACCCACGATGGTAAAAAGACCTTAACTTTCCCTACGGCTAAAGACTTGAAGGAAAGAATAACCACTATTTATGGAAACGAAATAGGTAAAAATCTTATTGCCATAAATCTGAAAGAACCTGACATTTCTATATATGGTTATATTCTGCCGCCTACACATAATCGTCCAAATACAAAGATGCAGTTTATCTTTCTTAACGGAAGGTATATCAGGGACAATATAATCTTTCACGCGATAAATTCTGCCTATCAAAACCTTTTGATGTCAAGAAGGTCTCCAATTGTTTTTTTGAATCTTCAGATTGACAGCAGGGATGTAGATGTTAATGTGCATCCGACGAAGATTGAAGTCAGGTTTAAGAATGCCGGGCTTATTCACGACCAGTTATATGCCGCAATACACTCGGCCCTTATGAAGGCGGAGTTTCATTCTCCACTGCAGATTGCGGGCGGGCATAAACAAGCTGGTATGGAAGCTTCGCCTGGGGCTGCCACTGCTAGAGGTGTGCCAGAGAGCAGCGCTGGTGTACCACACGGGCAGGGTGAAGGCGTGTCACTGAATGAGAAAAAAGAGTCTGTGATGAAATCCCTGCCCGACAAATGGCAGGCGGGCATGTCAGATTTCTTTTCGAGGTCTCTGGACAAAGAAACCCCTTTTCGCAAAGACGAACACCGACAGACACATTTACAATCTTCAGAAGATGAAGGTTTATTCAAACAGGAAATCAGGCTTGCTTCTTACATTCAGGTACACAACTCATATATTGTTGAAGAGGCAGCCGACGGTTTAAACATAATTGACCAGCACGCCCTGCACGAGATTATTCTTTTCCACGAGATATGGAACCATATTAAGTCGTCAAAACTCGCAATACAAAAACTGTTGATCCCGGAGCTAATAGAATTAACGCCTAGTGATTTTGTTACTATTATGAACCTCAAAAACGAGTTTTGTGACCTGGGCCTGGAGATAGAAGAATTTGGTAAAAGTACGGTAGCTATTCGCACACATCCTCAAATCTTGAAGAATTTAGATTTTCATGGACTTATTCAAAGTGTCCTGGAAGAGATTCGGAGTGATGAGATTAAAGGTGAAACCGATGGTATCTTAATAAAAATCGCCAAAATAATGGCTTGTAAAGGTGCTGTAAAGGCGGGCCAGCGGCTGACTCCACAAGAGATCCGGTCGCTACTGGAACGAAGGAAAGAGGAAATTGTTACTGATTTTTGCCCACATGGCCGCCCTACAACACTTGAATTTAAGATATCCGAACTTGAGAAACAGTTTAAGAGGACATAGACCGCAGTTTGAGTGTTGTTTTTTAAGCTGTACGGTTGGCCCACAACTTGCTACATATAGGGCTATTTTATGAAGCTATTACAATATATAGTAATTTCCAGCTTTTCACAAGTACTATATTTATCATAATGTTAACTTTTTCCTTGACGGTCTGTAAGTTTAAATATATATTAGATTATCTTGACAGTTTTTCTAACTTTAAACAGGAATGGAGTTGGTTTTTCTATGGCAAAAGTTCAGATTTCTGAGAATGAGAGCTTGCGTGAGGCTATTAGAAGATTTAAAAAGATGTGTGACAAGGAAGGCA
>JBHHYW010000215.1:0-5215 GCA_046757745.1 Candidatus Scalindua sp. | reverse complement strand
TAGGAAACGGGTCAAGTCTACTTACGGCTTAACTTGACATTGGTTTTCGTTCACAATCGTTTAGTAGATAACTTGATCTTGCGATTCGTTTGTGAAATAACGGAGTTGACGCAGTCTAAAGATATAGATTTTTTCAGTATATTGACAAATATTATTTTTAATGTAAAATTGACATTTGTGTGGAATGAAAGAGTGTCCGTAAAAGTATGTATTTTTTAGAAAAAGGAAGGTAAATTATGTTAAATAGACTTAAAAGATTGATAATCCCGACGACAGTCTTATTTATGTTCGTTGTGTTAAATTTCTCAACCGGTGGACTTACTAAGGTACAGGCAGCAGATTTTATTAAGAAACCATCGGAAACCCATCATCAGTCATTTGAACCGTATGAAAATAAAATAATTATTCCGGAACCAAAACCCAGAGGTGTTACTGTCAGGGTAAAAGAGATAACGACATATGAAGTCGTTGTTGACGAGCAAAAGGTAGCATCAAATTCTGTAACAATGGAAGACCTCGAGCTTACAGAAGTAGAAGACAAGAAAAAGATCAATTTCCACCAGGTAGACTGTTACTTTTATGCAAAGGTAAAACAGACACAGGAAAGATCTACAGACTTTTTATCAAGTACGCGATGGAGAGAAGGTGAAGAATATTGGCTGTCAGATGGTGGAAAATATGTAGAGTGGGAACCATGGTCAGAATGGTATGCAGGCAGTAAATGGTAATTTTGCATGGTACTATATCTGTTCGCCGAAGACGCAAGAAGATGCATATATTTACAGAAGTAGTGGCGTCCGCCAGACTAACAGGCGGACTCCCCCTACAGTATTCAGTGTGGTAAGCTTCTTACTACTGATCTACAATCTCTCTCGCCCTGGTTTTGTATAACGCGAAAGATTCTAAGGCTTTTGCCAGAAGACTAATATTTCTGTCCGCATACATCAAAGACATTACCCTGCTTATCCCCTGATGTGTCATCAAGCTAAACAATTCAAGTGTTACCTCAACGTCACCTTTTAACCACACCATCTTTTTATGTGTTTCGTCTTCTTCCACTAAATCCGGTTCGCCATTTCCTTCTATAAAGATTGCCTCAGTTTTCTTGATGTCTTCTTCAGCAAACTGTATTGTATAATTACTCCATTTACTGATTATGACGACTTTGTACAGTTTGTCGTCATAAAAAAAGAAGGTAAATCGTCCGCCTCCGAAATCCCTTGCAAGCATGGTCACATTCTTGTTTACCATGGGATCATATTCAAATTTGTCAGGGGCGGGAAACTGCTCCTGTAACTGAGCCACGCTTAATCCAAACCCGACTGGCTGATCAGTTTTTTTTGTATCTGTAGCGGTTGTGGTGTCCTCATGCCTGTAACCAAGCATTGATTTAAGCCTCTGGAGATCGGCATGTATTTCTTCATCAACCGGTTCGGTCTTAGATACCTGTTTCTCTGTAGTGGTACAGTTTTGTATAGTTACTAATGTGAGAATTGCTGACAGGATCAGCCATTTGTTTTTCATATAATTTTCTTCAGGTTTAATCCAATTGGCATGGGTCGCAGGATAGATAAAATGACGGCCTTTTGTTGCACGCCATCATGGCACTTCTATATTATCAAAGATATTTTGGATGACTTTTTCAGAGGTCATCTCTTCTGCTTCTGCTTCATAAGTTAAGATTACTCGATGTCTCAAGACATCCATTCCTATAGACTTTACATCCTGAGGAGTGACGTAACCCCTGCCTTTAAGGAAGGCATATGCCTTTGATGCAATGGTTAGGTAAATGGTCGCTCTGGGCGATGCACCATACTCAATGAACTCGTCCAGATCAAGATTGTATTTTCCAGGTTCCCTGGTAGCTATCACCAAGTCTACTATATAATCTTTTATTTTGTCATCGATGTAAATCTGGTCAACTACCGAACGTAAGCGCTTTATGTCACCTGGCGATATTACCGAATTCACCTTTATATTTGTTTCTGTTACTGCCATTCTTTCCAGAATTTCGCGCTCTTCACTTTTACTTGGATAATCTATATTCAATTTCAACATAAATCGATCTACCTGTGCTTCAGGTAAAGGATATGTGCCTTCCTGTTCAATGGGATTTTGAGTTGCCAATACGAGAAATGGGTCATCAAGTTTGAAGGTTTCGCCACCAATCGTTACCTGCCTTTCCTGCATAGACTCTAAAAGAGCGCTTTGCACCTTTGCAGGCGCCCTGTTTATTTCGTCAGCAAGAATAATATTGGAGAAAAGAGGGCCTTTTTTTGTGGTAAATTCACCACTGCGAGGATTATAAATAAGCGTTCCTATCAAATCTGCAGGCAGGAGATCTGGTGTAAATTGAATCCTCTGGTATTTTATCTTCATTGCTTTCGCCATTGTCATAACAGACAGTGTCTTTGCTAATCCTGGGACACCTTCCAACAGTATATGGCCATTTGCCAGGATTCCTATTAACAACCTTTCTATCAGGTGCTTTTGCCCTACAATCACCTTCCCTATTTCATCAATCAAGCTGGAAAGAGTGCTGCTTTCTTCTTTGATGATATCTGTAATGTTTTTAATATCTTTTGATTCCATAAGCAAGAGAAGCAGAACCGGCATTTCGGCCATTCTATAGCTTCTTGTTATTGAAAAGGCTGTTTACCTGTATTAATCCACAGCAAAATACTTTTCTTTTATTGAATCTCAGCGGACACACTTTCTTCTATAATATCGTTTATCTTGTTTTTGCGTATCAGGTAGACAAAGTTTGTGGCTTTGCTCATAACAAAACAGTTAGACTCATCTTCTTTACCTACCAGCAATGAGTCTTCGACATCGCCAGAACTCACGGTAACACTGAATCGCGGTTTATCCAGTTCATATTTAGATAAGTCATCACTTGAATATTGGACAATAGACTCAGCCTTCAATGAGTTCATTGCCGATATGATACGGTCTGCAAAATTTCCATTTAAAAGCTTGTTTTCAGGTTGCATCATTTCCCATTTTTTTTCACTGTTTTTCAGGAAAGACATCTCCTTTTCTGAAAGTTTTATCTTTAATGACTTTACTTCTGAAGTGTCAAAATTAAACAGCGTCTTTGTTACAAGCTCAACACTGTAATCTCTAACATCAGGCCATCCTATTTGAAAAATTATGTCTTCATCAGCAAACTTTGCATAGTAATTTGATTTCTCATTCTCCGGTTCTAATTTCCCCCCGACCAAAAGTGTCTTAGTTACCCATTCCTTTGGCCTTGTCAAGTCACCTTTTTCACTGATAACTTTGTTGTCACCTGAAACACTACCAGAATCTTCATACATTACAGATACTTTCATACTTGGACTGTCAAGCCCATACATACCAAGGTCTTCTGCATAAAGGGCAATAATCTTATCAACCGTTAAAAATGATAAGTTCCAGACCACCTGATTTACGGAATTTATATCAGCTTCCATATTAACAGGACTGGTCAAATTCCATTTTGTTACAGAACCCTCCTCGTTCTTTTTACATATGAATGTTTTTCCATCCCTGTCGATAATAATTTCCTGTGCATTCTCTTTAGGAAATTCCAGAACCAATTTGTCCCTGAAAGCAATAAACCCGCTTTTAGCAACTTCATAGAACTCCTCTGCAGGCACAGAATAAACGGCATTTTCTCCATCTTTCCTTACATAGCACAATCCGCCATCAGGATCAGAATCTCCAATCATAAACTTTACAGTTTCACCCTCTCCAATCTTTCTAAATACGGAAACTTCTATACTTGAATCGCCTAACCCATATTTGTCAAAGTCTTCCCCGCTGTCGTCAACATATTGCTGGATCTGTAAATCCTTAATTTTCTCTACGAATTGTCTGACTATATCTCTGTCCGCTAAAATTTTAATTGGTGATGTAATCATCCAGTCATACTGTTTTGTCTTTACCATAGTCAGGATTGTATCAGGATACTTCAGTTCAACCTTCTCAATCCCATAGGTACCTATTGAATCAAATCTCAATAACTGTTTGTCTCGCAGGTCATTTGCTTCCAGATCAAGGTCGCTAAGGAGTATATCGTGCACAAAGAATATGGAGCTTTCGTCATCACGTTTTGCATAAATCCTGTCATCCAGGCTGTGTCCTAAGAGGAGACTCTGTACTTCTCCTTCTATAGAACTGATATTTATATTAAGCCTGGGCTTGTCCAGGCCGTACTTGACAATGTCTTCTTTGTTATCTGATACAAAATCGGCTTTAGCAATCTTTAAATTTTTTAATTCGTTAAGAATGTCTTTGATTCTTCCAGTATCACCACGGTCCGACACCGGCTGTGTCACCCACCAGTGCTGATCAGCCCTGGAACACACTATAGGCTCTTTCGAATCACTCTGTATTTTAACCCTTTCTACCGCATCTATGTCATACTCAAATGCCCATTTATTTCTTAAATCATTTATATTCTTATCGATTTTTTCCAGAAACTTTGCTGTAACAACAATAACGTCCTTGCTTCCTTCAATATTTATGTAGACAGTGTTTTGTCCGGCAGCCAGCCTGTCACCTATATTAATAGTATATTTAGATTCAGCGCCTATTGTGCCTTCTGCTCCTTTTAGAATTGGGCTCTCTTTCATCCAGAGGTTAACAACAATTTGTGGTTTGTCGAGACCGTAATTCCCAAGGCTGAAGTTTGCTGTTTCGCTTTCTCTAATGGTGCCTACTTTTCTTAGAAATTCAAATTGAGAGAGAATATCCTTCACTTCGGCTTTGTCTGCTCTTAGCTGCAAAGGTTGCAACATTCTCCATCGCACGCTATCGGTGCTTTCGAGGACTATTGAGCCTTTCTCCTTTTTTAACTCAATTTTATTGATTTGGCCTGCCTTGTAATCAGGTAGAGCCATTTGTTGCCGTTGTACCCATTCTTCTGTCCTGAATTGTTTCCTGTCATACAGGAATATGTATGCGGCGCCTATAGCGGCAATTATTAAGAGTATTATGGTTGTTCTAAACTTCACAGAATTTAGCTCCTTTCAGTCGCTAACTTCTTGCTTTTGCTTCGCAAAAAAAAAATTAAGCCTTAGACGGACTTTGAAGGTATTCGTGTAAGGGTGGATTCGCTTAATCCACAATAGCTATCATACTTCGAAATTCCTCATACATTGAATTTATGTCCAGCTATCTTCTTCTTCTCCACCAGACAAAACCACCAATTATAATACCAATAGATGGT
>JBHHYW010000214.1:0-5218 GCA_046757745.1 Candidatus Scalindua sp. | reverse complement strand
ATAGAGACTTCCACTCTATAAGAAGCACCAAGCTTCGCTTGGCGCGCTAACGCCACGTTTCAGTTGCCCGCCGAATTTGAAAACAGAACTAAAAAAAAAGCACAAAACGTTCTATCTAAATCATACCTGTGAAAAACCACCGTAGCAAGGCGGGTCAACTGGAAACGATTGTTATGCCATAATCTGTCATAATTATTATCTAGAATACTTTTTTCTGAATAGTTTAAAAATTGGAATCATTGATAAGCTGAATAAAAACTCTGTTATACTAAAAATAGCACAATGCTTGAATTTCAAATCTTCAAAAACTTTTTTCTTAGTTGCAGAACGAGTTAATAAACCATCCAAAATTAGTATTGAAACAATGCCTATGAATGTAGCTATGGGAACTATAGAATCCAAATATTCGAATTTAAATAAATCTAACAACGCAATAATCCCAAGCACTAAAAGAATATATACTGGAAGCAATGTCAATAGAAGAACAATCAGAAAGAAAAATGAAAAAACAAAGTTCCAGATTAAATATTCAATAGAATCAAATAACCACACAATATCCTCCAATGTTAAAATTTAGAGTTGTCACATCTAATTTCAATTATTATTTCTACTTTTAATTTATGCCCGCCCGAATCTTCACCATACCAAGTTGACACATATTTACTATTCCATAAGTCTTTATATTCAGGATCATGACCTCCCGCCCACCATGTTGAATAAAATGATTCACCTCCTGCTTTGACATAAACTTTTGCTGGATCATCGGCAAAATCCCCATAATCAACAGCCGTATAATTTTTCCCATAAAAAGTAACACCGTGTCTTTCTAATTTATATCCAGCATCACCACCTTCTTCTTTAAAAGAAATATCTAATGACCAAAAGGGTGGATCAACATTCGAATAGGGGCTATCAGTTGCCCATATTGTTTTTGGGTAAACTACCTTTATATTCGCCCTTCTTGATTTCAACCAAACTAAGCGTGATTTTGCTTGTTTTACATACTTTCCGTTTGGGAATTTATTTAAATATTCCTCAAATGCAGAATACCAATCATCTTTAACAGCTTTGGAATAATAACAAGAATCAAGTGCAATTTTAAAACTCTTACAAAACTTACCTTCTGAGTAGTTTTTAAGATAGTTTTCGTATGATTCAATGTTATTCATTTTCTTTGCATACCCAGCAAACATCGGTTCCAAACTTTTTAATGATCGTGATTTTATGGCTTCCGAATAATAATCATCGAACTTTCCTTTATTAAAAAAATCATACCAAATTGCAACGGAATTACTGTCCATAGCAATATCGAATTTTAACTCATCTATTCTTTTTTTTGCTTGATATATAAACTTGCCATTAGGCCATTTTTCTAAATATTTTTTATATGAAACAATTGTATTCTTTTTCAGGGCCTTATTAAAGAAGAATTCATCTAATTTTCTTTTCCCAGGTTCCCAAAATATTATCAATAATATTAATAAAATAGATATAGTTGAAAATACGCTAATAATTTTTATTTTCTTCTTTTTATGAATAAAACGTTGCTTCTTTTCTTCTTTAAATTTTTGGGCAGACACTTTTTCAGCATATTCTTGCATATCTTCGTCAAATTCGAAATAACATTTTGGACAACGCCAATCTGGGTGGTCTAAAATATATTTGCATCTGGGACAAACATATTGATATTTATTTGTATCCACTTCAGTGCTCCTAAATATGGGCATAACGCAAACATCAGCCGAAAAGGGCTTAAGGGCACCAAAGCTGCGAATCCTGAAGAAACCTTTGGGAAAGCACCCAAGCTAACCCATTGAAAAACCGCCCTTTGTCGGCTGCATGTTTTGTTAGCAGCTTGCCTGACTTTGTGCACAGCGCTTATTGACTTTGCAAATAGTTTTTGCTGTTCTTCTTTCCCCAATTGGTGAGTTTCTCCTGAAATGTTTAAGCAATCCGGATTCCTTTATTAAGAATTTCTTTCGCAAATGGATTAGTATTGAAATCTGATTCTTCGAATGGATGAGGTTCAATTCTTGTGTCAAATTTTCGACTTATTTTCATCAATTCAACTTGTGTAGTAAAACTATTTGACAACTTTTTCATAACTATTGCCAAATCAATATCGCTGTCTTCATTATATTGTCCATTAACATACGAACCAAATAAATAGGCTTTTTGGACATTGAATTTATTATTCCTTAAATAGTTAATATATCTATTTACTATTTCGATAGCAGTTCTTTGATCCATTTTCTTAATCCTTTTATTTCGTTTATCCATTTTTCTGTATATTCTTTTGTGCAGGTTTTATAAAAGGCTAATTTATAATCATCATATCTTGCCTGAATATTAAAAGTGGTAACGGTTACGAGAATATCTTTTTGTGCTTCACTTAATTCTAAATTTGCCTTCTCTGCGAGACGTAATAAATTGTGAATAGGTGGAGGTTGGTTGTCAATATTAGTGACAAAATATGCTTTTAGCAATTTTTCAATAACCAAGTGGCCAATAAATAAAGCCCAATGATAGTCTTCTTTTTCGAATAAATGCTCCATGGTTGTAAAATCTCTATCAGAACTATCAATCCAATACTTTATTAAATCTGCCTTTTCCATATATAATTGTCTGCGTTATTAGAGTGCCGAGAAGAAGTTATTATTTATCTTTCATACAAGCAAGGAATTTTTGCTTTGTCCGAAGATGGCATTGGCAGTATTGACTATCGATACGAATCACGAACCGATATATACTTTACCCCCACTATATTTTATTTCTCTGTCTATTTCCTTCCTTTACTCTGCTAACGCTTGTTTGAGCGGTGGTGGGTTTATTAGCACCTTACTTGCTAAGTGAAATTTCGCTTTGAAAATCCGCAAGAATAACCCACAGCGCACGAGCCCAACCATCCGCTCCAAACAATTGTTATACAAGAAGATAGCATCAACATCTAAACGAAGCTTAATATAAGATTATCTTAACAAAAGCAACTTCCTACTTTTTACAAATCCATCGGTTCTTAGTCTGTAAATATATACACCTGAAGCTACTAGTTCCCCATTATCCCTTCGGCCATCCCACAGTACCGCATAGGCACCCGCCGGTTTTTCTTCATCAACTAGCGTTCTGATTTTCTGTCCCAGCATGTTAAAGATTTCGAGTTTTACATGGATAGTTTTGGGCAGCTCGTACTGGATTTTGGTGTCTGGGTTGAAGGGATTGGGGTAGTTCTGATGTAATCTGTATGTTCGGGGCAACTCATTTTCAGTTTGCTCAATGCTCGTGGGAGATCCAAGTACATTGATGGTTGTTACATTGCCTTCCGTATCGAGCTCAAACTCATAAGCGAGAGTATCGGATAACTGCAACTCTGTGATCTGCCCTCGCTCGTTCCTCATTAAGGCTACACTATAGCGCTCAATGTTAGCCTGCGTGTCGATCCTGTAAAACAATGTACTATCGCTTCCAAGCGAGTATACATCCGCGAAAAACAGAGCTTGGTTGATGGGGTGTTTGTATCCATTTTTAAAGCGCTCAATACCCAGTTCGACGGTTTTCCTACTGTCTGTAAACCACTGGTTAGAGATTGACGCAAAAAACTCCTGCGGAAATTTAATAAAGAAGTCATCCTCGAAGAAGCTTCGCAAATAGTTGAGGCTATTTTCGCCCGCTGCAGCGATCAAAGCATCCCGGCGGCTTTTCAGCATGGGATTTTCTTCGACATAAAAGGCATCGACGACATGATTCAACTCATGCACCAACACGATGCTAAAAACGTCAGTAAATCCTGGGCTTATGTCGCTTGGAAAGCTGTTCTCAGGGATTCCTATCTCGATATCGAAAATGTTGATTCTAAACCTGAAGTCTGGAACGGTGAAATTTATCCATCTCGGTTCGCCGGCTATATTGTCGTTCTGCGAAATGTAGTGGAGTATATGTAAAGAGGATGGAACGGTGTCAAGCAATTCTCGAATTACCTCTAGCTGGCGGCTGTTAAAGCCCCCATTGTCCAGCACGAGTACTGAATGGGCGTCAAAAATAGCTTCATAGGTCTCAGCCAAATTAAGTGTTTGAATAATCTCTTCCTTACGCTGTGGAGTAAGCGGTAAGGCGCTTGTAAAATTGATAAACATCTGTGCTTTGATTTCAGCCAGGGACGGACACGATGCCGGATCAATCCTAACTGTGTTACTGAAATATTGATCATAGGCAGCAATGTGATCCTGATAAAACCTGTAGATTTCCTCTCGCTCGCCGGAAGATGCCGAAAACCTGACTTGCTCGGCTACTAAGAGGTGGGCAGCCCTTAGCCTCTGCCTTTCGGCAGGATTACTTCTCAGGAACCCACAAAGATCACTTATATTTTCCTCCAAAAAACTGTTTACAAACCGGAAAGCCTGGCTTAACGATGCGAAGGGGATGTTCGGGTAGAACGTGTGAAAGACGGGGCTACCGTTTTCATTGTTAGTCGGGTCGAAAATAACTCCATCGACGTATCGGATACCGAAATGAGTCCCAAGCAGGTTCATCGGGTACGTATCCAGCGTTTCTCCGGGAGGAGCACGAAAGGGCCAGGACCACCCAACTCCCACCATGAGCAGGCCCCCGCCATCCTCCACGAAGGAAACAATCGCCGCAATTTCATCCTCTGCAAGGTGTGCCGCATTACTAATAAACAAGACACTGTATTGGCTGAGTAGCGTTGAGTCTAACCGGGAAGCACTTGGAGTTACTTCATATCCTTGGTTCCTAAGTGTATCGACGTAGCCGAGCGTACTTCTGAGTGTTTCTTGATGCCCTTCAGTGATTAGTACTTGCTTCCAATTCTTGCGATCTAACCATTTGAACGCATTCAAGATAAACGTCCTGTTATCATAGCGTCCAAAGCCCTCGGGTACAAAAAAACCTTCATGTCCAAAAGCGATGACTCTACCACTCTCGAGAAATGAGGCCATTACAACTGTCGCAAGGGGAGGTGAAGAATCTTCATCAGATCCAGCTATTGCAACGGGTGTATCGCTGAGTGCGATAAGCGGTCCGGGGGCGCCCGTAGAATAAATAGCTTCTACGCCTTCTAGCAAGGTTGCAAGGGAGAGGGTGTCAGGCTGCGCATTGATCTCCTGAATCGGAGAAACCGCTAGTACTGAGAACAAGAACATCCAAGCTTTAATCGATAAACCTCTCATGGTTACCTCCCTTTCAACACGAATCATGTATAACG
>JBHHYW010000213.1:0-5230 GCA_046757745.1 Candidatus Scalindua sp. | reverse complement strand
ATAGAAAGCCTTTCCTCATATGCAAGGCAATTCCTCGACCAGATGCAGAAACCGGATGTTGATATCATAGAAGGTCTTCCTCCCACGATCGCCATCGAACAACGCACAAGTAATACAGGACCGCGTTCCACTGTTGCCACAACAACAGAGATATACGACTACCTGCGCCTCCTCTTTGCAAAAGCGGGCACGCCCTATTGCCATAATTGCGGCACAAAAATCACAAGGCAAACGATGGAGCAGATTTTAAACAGGGTAAGCCGGATCCCCAAAGGCACAAAGATCATGATTCTATCACCCATAATCAAGGGCAAAAAAGGTGAGCATAAAGAGATTTTTCAGAAAATAAGACGCAAGGGCTTTGTACGTGTCAGAGTTGATGGAGGCATTATTGACGCAAGTACTGACATTAAACTAAGCAGGTATAAGATACATGATATCGACGTTGTTGTTGACAGACTGGTAGTTAAGAGTGGCATTCAAAAAAGACTTTACGACTCAATACGTACAAGCCTGGAATTGGGCGAAGGCGTAGTGATTGTTGCCAGGAGAAAAGATGGGAAGTGGGAAGATATGGTTTTCAGCGAGCATTATTCCTGTCCGGGTTGCGGAATTGGCTACGAAGAACTTGCTCCCAGAATGTTTTCTTTCAACAGCCCGTACGGTTCGTGCAGGGAATGCGAAGGACTTGGTATTACGCTGGAATTTGATCCGGAGCTGATCATCCCTAATGAAGAGTTAAGTTTGGGCGAAGGCGCTGTTCATGCGTGGTCGAACTGGAGTCCAATCACACAAGATCATTATCGTCATCTAATAGATGAGTTCTCAGGAAGATTTGGTATAGACCTGAAGGCGCCATTCAAGAAGATTAACAAAAGGGCCAGAGGCATCTTATTATATGGCGAGGCACAAAATAATAATGCTGAGCGCTTTGAAGGTATCATCCCGACTTTATGGCGGGTATATGATAAAACAAACAGTCCCGATGTCGTAAAACGGCTTGAAAGATATATGGATTATGATGTGTGTGAGGAATGTTGTGGAGCAAGATTAAGGCCGGAAGCTTTATCCATAAAGATTAACGACAAGTCGATAGCCGAGGTTACCTCAATGACTGTAGAAAAAGCCTTCGACTTTTTCAAATCTCTTAAATTCCAGGGTGAAAGAGAAATTCTTGCCAGAGGGATATTAAAAGAGATCGTAATAAGATTAAGTTTTATGATTGACATAGGGCTATGTTACTTAACGCTGAACAGGAGAAGCAATACACTTTCCGGTGGAGAAATGCAGAGAATTCAACTAGCCACTCAGGTAGGCACAGGCCTGATGGGCGCCTGTTATGTATTGGACGAACCAACAATAGGGCTACATCAGAGAGATAACAAAAAATTAATAGGTACGCTAGAAAAATTGAAGGATTCGGGGAATACCGTGATAGTAGTTGAACATGATGAAGCTGCCATACGCAGCGCAGATTATGTAATTGATCTGGGGCCGGGCGCCGGTGAACATGGAGGAATGGTAGTAACAAAGGGCGCTGTTCCGGAGATAATGTTCAATAACAGATCATTAACCTCTCAATACCTGAATAATAAACTTAAAGTGGAAGTCTCCGGGTTGAGGAAAAAGGCAGACCTGAAAAACTCTATCCTGATAAAAGGTGCAAGAGAAAATAACCTTAAGTCAATTGATATCAGGATTCCCTTAAAAGTTTTTTGCTGTATAACGGGAGTTTCCGGTTCAGGCAAGAGCACACTGATCGACCGGATATTACACAGGGCGCTGATGAAAAAACTTTGTGGCAGCCGGGCCAAACCTGGCAAACACAGCGGGATTACTGGTATAGAGAGGATTGATAAGGTCATCGAAATAGACCAATCTCCGATCGGGCGTACACCACGTTCCAATCCTGCAACATATACGAATCTATTCAGCCATATAAGAAATGTTTTTGCCCTGACAAAAGAGTCTAAAATACGTGGTTACAAATCCGGCCGTTACAGTTTTAACGTCAAAGGAGGCCGGTGTGAACTATGTGAAGGACAGGGCACAAAGAAAATTGCCATGAACTTTCTGCCGGATATGTTTGTTCTTTGTGAACAATGCAGGGGCAAAAGATACAATCCTGAAACACTGGAAATAAGGTATAAGGGTAAAACCATTTCCGATACACTGGACATGAGTGTAGAGGAAGCATACGATTTCTTCAGGAATATTCCCAGAATAGAACGTATATTGAGGACACTACGTGACGTGGGATTGGGGTACATAACGCTCGGGCAACCGAGCACCACCATTTCCGGCGGTGAAGCGCAAAGGGTAAAGCTGTCAACTGAACTCGCAAAACAGGGCACGGGAAAGACACTCTACATACTTGACGAACCGACAACCGGACTCCACTTCGCAGATATACAAAACCTTCTTAAGATACTTCACAGATTGACAGACATGGGAAATACTGTCATAGTTATAGAACATAACCTTGATGTTATCAAGACAGCCGATTACATAATCGACCTGGGGCCAGAGGGAGGTGAAAGAGGAGGAGAGGTTGTGGCTGTTGGCCCTCCGGAAGAAATATGCCAAGTTAAGAGATCTTATACGGGGAGGTATTTAAAGAGTGTTTGCGGCATGTAAGCATTTTACAATTTCATTATACACCATTATTTCTACACTTTATGATCTGGACTAGTTTGAAGATATTTATCCTGTCTTTGAAATCAATATTGAAATTTGCACTGTTCAATAATTCCTCAAGGTTTATGGCTTTTCCCAGACCCAGCCGGCTTCGTATGGGAGACAATGCTTTCTCAAACTTCGCAACCAGATTATCATCGCTTCCGGCATAGTTTAGAAAAAAGAACTCGGCTTCTTCTTTGCACACACGCTTTATTTCTTTAAGAGTTTCAAAAGGTTTTGGAATTACCATAATCGAATGAGAGGCAATTACTTTATCAAAGTAATTATCCTTAAACGCCATTTCTGATGCATCCGTTATGCACAGTTTTACATTGTGATAACCAAGACGCTGTTTTTTTTCTCCCGCCTGTTTAATCATGTCCCGGCTTATGTCGATACCAACGACTTCTGCGTCTCTTCTATAGAGAGGCAGAGATATTCCCGTCCCAATCCCAACCTCAAGGATTTTTTCTCCCTGTTGTATGTCCATTAATTTACTCGCCATACGGCGCCCGGGATGTAATAGCGCTCCAAATACACTATCATAGAAATGTGAGTAGAGGGAATAGATCTTCGCTGGCATTATATTAATCTTTAACGGTTACAAAGACACATTGTTAATCACATGAATATATTGTTTATATAATAACAGCTCACACTTTATAACAAAACAAAAATTTACAAAATTGCAAACCTTTAATTATAAGTTACTAGGAATCTACATATAGCATCCTGAAGTTGCTTTGCCTGCCATGTACTGCCTTTTATTTCGTTTACTAATATTGAAAATGCTATTATTTCCTCATTTAATGTTTTGATGTATCCAGAAAGCGTTCTTGTCCCGCGAATATACCCTGTCTTTGCCCTTATTCTTGACTTATATGGTTCTTCTTTCAAACGCTTCTTTAGTGTACCATCCGTGCCGGAAATTGGAAGTGATTTCAGGAAAATACCTGCATCTTTGTGCCTGTACATATGGCGCAATAGTCTTATGATCAATTCTGGCGTCAATTTATTTTTTCTAGACAAACCAGAGCCATCATCAAGCTGATATTGATCCTCTGAAATTCCTAATTTAGAAATGAAATCCTTAATCACGTCCAGCCCACCGGAGAATGTCCCTTCCTTCTTAACGACTGCCCCAATAGTCTTTAGAATCTGTTCCGCATAAAAACCCTGACTGCTTTTGTTAGCCACATTGATAGCTTGTATTAAACTCGAAGTCGTTACTGCCAATTTATGAAGCTCATGTTCGGCATTCAAATCCGATTCGTTAATAACCCTTGCCTCTCCCATAACCCGGACATTCTCTCGTTCTAATATTTCTTTAAAAACAGTAGCGGTATACAGGGGTGGATTATATATAGTAATCCACTCTTTTCGGGGCTTGGCCTTTGACCATAAAAATCCTTTAACTCTAATCCGGTTTGTGAATGGTTTTCTGTGAAACGAATAAGAATGCTTTGATTTCAACGTCGTAGTTTTACATTTATTAATTATCTCAACGTAGGATGTTTCAGGCTCAATTTGTATGGAGACAAGACCGCCAGGCTTATTGTAGGGTTTCAGAACAACATCAATGCAATTATCATTAAACGAAAGGCCACTAATCGGTGCGCAGTACCACTCAGAAAGCTGGTCTTTTGGCCAGCTATCGTGTACAAATTCTCTATCAAAGATACTGTCATCAGCAATGATATCTCCCGTAATTACTTTTATACCTTGTTTTTTAACCGCATCAGCCCAATAGGCTGGGACGGCGGTAATTTCACCTTCAAAGAATCTTCCTGAAATATTAGGATCACCACTTCCTTTTATGACAATATCACCATCCAGCCTGCCATCAGAAGAAATGTTGCCACGATACAATATTTTAGTTTTGTATTCAAAATCCGCGCCAAGATAAACCAACGCAGTGGCCGTAGTAAATAACTTCATATTGGAAGCAACGACAAAAGCTTGGTTAGAATTGGTTTTATACAGAGACTTGTTTTTACTTATGGAATATATACTTATGCCAACACGGGTGTCATTTGGCTTATATTTCTGTAATATTACATTTATGCCTTCCTCTAATTTTCCTTCTCTGGGTGTAGACCATGTATTTTCTAAACATAAGATGCAAGAAAATACAAAGGTAATTATTAAGAAACAGGGGATTTTATATCTGGTTTGATAAGTTCTGGAAATGATTTTCATCTCAGAGTTCGGTCAAAAATAACCTGGCCTTTCGTATCCTGTTTTCAGGCCATCTGTAGCCGAGCCCTTACAGGCGGTTTTATATTGCCTTGCTCACATGAGATGCAAGGACTCTTTTTACTTTGAGCAAAAACGGATCCCATTCGATAGGTTTTGGAACGTATCCCTGGGCCCCTGCCTTTATTATCATGGATTTTATTTTTTTGGAATTATTTCCATGAATTATAATAGCAGGAATAAAAGGATCTATATCCCTAACATTTGCCAAAACCTCAAGACCAGGTATATCCTGAACCTTAAAACCGATTATTGCCAGATCCATTCTTCTTTCTTCCAGGATTGCAAATGCAAC
>JBHHYW010000212.1:0-5239 GCA_046757745.1 Candidatus Scalindua sp. | reverse complement strand
TATTAGTTATATGTTTATTTGTAATATAATCATAACATGACAAACGTTTGACAGAATGTCAAATATAATATTGCCACTCAAAAGTATTGAAGACACAATGTCAAAAGGCATAGTTTACCATGGGGCAATGTTGTAACTTGCGTAATAAAATAAAGTACTTCAGAAATAGAATCAGAAGTTGTAAATAAAAAATGCTGGAAAAGGTTTTTGGAATATATAATATATGCATAGTCTCTAATTTTTAAGCATAACAAATGATATTAGGAGATAAATGTTTAGGGCATCCATTGATTTAGGGACGAATACCTGTCTGATGCTTCTGGCGGAGGTTGAGTCGGGACAGATTAAGAAGGTGCTGGGTGATTATGCCAGGATAATTCGTCTGGGAGAAGGTGTGGATCAGACACGAAGTCTTCAGTCTGAGGCAATAGAACGGACTTTTACGTGTCTTGCCGAATATAAAGAGATAATCTCTGAAGCCGGCATATTACCTGGTGATGTGGTATGCGTGGCTACCAGCCATGCAAGGGATGTCTCGAACGGTGAAGATTTTTTTAATAAGGTCGAAGCAGAATGCGGCTTCAAGTTTAGGGTTATTTCCGGTAAAGATGAGGCCCGCCTGAGCTTTATAGGTTCTCTGCTCCCGGGTATGGACCCGTCTAACTATGCTGTGGTGGATGTAGGGGGAGGAAGCACCGAGTTTGTGACGGCAAAAGAGGATCGAAGTGTGAATTTAGGGTCTGTGCGTTTTACGGAAAGATATCTGAAATCAGACCCCGTAAACGATGAAGAATATACGATATGCCTTGATGCAATAGATAATAAGCTGGAGAAACTCATGGACTGGCGAAATTCGATTCCGGCATACATGCAAATGCTGGCAGTTGCCGGTACGGCTACTACACTTGCCTCATGGCATTTGAGGCAAGATGAATTTAATGCTGCCGAAGTAGAAAGAGTTCAGTTATCGAAGGAGGCTTTGCAACAAATGGTTAAAGACCTGAAGTCAATGACCGTTGCTGAAAGGCGTGAACAGGTAGGCATCGAACCAAAACGTGCGGACGTTTTGCTGGCAGGAGCGATGATTATGTGGAGAACGATGGAAAAAATGAGTTTTCAGACATGCAAAATAAGCTCAAGGGGATTGAGGTATGGAGTGTTGATGGATTTGTGATTTAGAAATTTAGGAATTCAAGGATTTAGGAATTCAGGAATTATGTAATACCTTAATCTCTTCCGGCAGTATTTACTCTCCATCTAAAATAAATCTGTTGTAAATAATATTTCAATGGTATTGCCGGCTGAACGTTTGCCTGTTTCCTTTAGCACCAGAAGTTCTTCTCTGCAAATCTTCATTTGATTACGTAGTAGATGATTACCAGGTCTGTGGACAAGGCATTCTTTCAGGTGCATTATGGCTGTGTTCAGGTGGGTTATTTTCTCGTTTACCATTGAAATACGGTTGAATATCTGGATGTGTTCTATGGCTTTCCCGCAATGGTTTAAGAATTCTTTTTTGAGTTCTGTCTTGGTGATTTTCTTGTGGTTTGCCTTTCTCTGCTCTGCACTTGAAGACTTCTTCTTAATATGAAAAAGAGGAGTTGGCTTTTCCATATCTAATAAATTAGTTTACTCCGTTTACTAATTTATGGCATTTTGCTCCGACAGCTCACAACCGTCAAGCCACCCCTTTATGGGGTGCGTTATGACTTATTTTGTCATTCCTGCGGAAGCGGGAATCTAGAAGTAGTGATTGAAATCTTTTAGATTCCGCATCTCCACCGAATCTGGCCAATAGTTTTATCACAAGAGTGTCTCAGGTGTCAAGTGCCCCAGCCTGCCAATGCCGTTTGGACTGGTCTGGCAGGGAATTATATATAGGGAATTTAAGATTTTAGTCAACCTTTTCCTTAAGCAGTTTCATCATAGGCGCATAGTTCCATTCAGTTTGATTCTTTACAGCTATATCCTTGATCAAAGTATAATATTTCTCGTATATATCCTGTAAGGTTTCTTTGTAATCAGGGTTGCAGAAGAAAACCCGGCATCCAAGTGCCCTGTGTTCTCTTATTGTGCAGTTATTGTCTATAAGAAATAGGCATATCCCCTGGTCAGGGTCAAAAGGCGGTACATCTACGTTTTCCATGATATAGTTTGTTTCAATAGTTGAAGCATACAGTACATGGTTAAATTCATCGAAATGACAACAGGTTCCACAGATATTGCAGCTTGGATCGATACTTGCAAGCTCTGCTTCGAGTTTTTTGTATATTTCAACTATTTCCGGGTTGTTTTCAGTATGATGGTTCATAACTTATGCTATTCTAATATAAATTGTTTCAATAGTACAAATAGAAATTTATCTTGAAAACTTTCCTATACAGTGGTAGCCTTTTCGTAAATCTATTGTTCAAACAAGACGCTTATTGGAGAATCTGAAGATGGATGAGAAACGATATTTCAGCCGCATCAATTTTACTGCCCGGACCCAAATAGAGTTTAATGATAATATTTATGAAGGTGATCTTTTGGATTTGTCTTTGAGGGGAGCATTATTAGGCTTTAAAGATCAAATTCCTCTAAAAATGAAAGATCACTGCACATTAATAATCTGTCTGCATTCTTCTGATATTAAGTTGATATTTGAAGCTGAGCTTACACACATACACAAGAATAACCTGGGATTTAAATTTCTGGGTGAAGACGTAGGCACAATGACACATCTCCGAAATCTCCTAAGCCTTAATGTAGGTGACTATGACAAGATCACGGATGAATTAGACTTTTGGTTATAAGAGTAAGTAATTTGCTAATATATCTCGATCATAAATTGATCTCCAGCCTTTTCCTCTCTTTCTCTAAAGTGTATTTCTGCTTTGTCCTTGCCACTAAACGAAGCTGGGAAGATAATGATTAATGCTTTGGGTAATAATTGTATAATTTAACCCAAAGCCATTTATCTTTACTTTTATTATTCTTTCTATGACATACAAGAAATATTTCAGTATCATATTAATATAAAAGCACTTAAGTATAGTTTTAAGAAATAACATTCATTTTAGTATGTATTTGGCATGTGCAATGCTCATAAATTAAGACATATTAGATTAATGTTGGTAGAACTTGCTGTAAAATGAACGTGAAGAAACGACAAAGAAGTGTTAGTTAATACGTTTAAACAGTTTGAATCTTGTATGGAAATTGCTGTGCGTAAGTGGAAATAGAAATATGAATAAAGTAAAAATAAGAGCTATAGTTCTTGACGACGATTATGTAATAAGGAATTTAATCCTCGATATATTGAGAAATCGGGGATACGATGCCCACGCTTCTTCTGAACCCCTTTTCTGTCCAGTATATTTGGACAGCGAATGTCCCTGTCCAGTTGAACATATTTGTACGACTATTATTATTACCGATATTAATATGCCCAATATGACGGGGTTTGATTTCATAGAGCACCAGAAAAGCATGGGGTGTAAAGTTCAAAACGTAGCTGTGATGTCGGGGGGATGGACAGGTGGAGAGATTGAACATGCAAAGCGGCTTGGCTGCCATATGATCAAGAAACCATTTAAGATTGACGAAATTGAAAAGTGGTTAGATGAGTGCGAAAAGAAACTAGATCATAATAGTAAACTATCAGATATGCCGGGACGTGTTAATTGATTAACGGTGAAATGGTACTGCCTGAAGCAGGCAGGCGACTTGATAATCTGAATAATATTCTGGATACTGATTAAGACAGATAAGCACAAGATTCTGGTTTTACTCTTTTCTATTCCTGTAACATAAATCTGCAAAGCCCAACTTAGACAGTGAGTATCTGTTTTTTCATTTCAAAAAAACATAAGTAAATATCTCCAATTCGTTAAATCTCTTTAAACAGTCAGCCATTTCTTTTTCTACTGCAAATTAAACTGCTTGATTTTGATAATTGATTTTATTACCTTTTGTTTAAATGTATGTAAAAAGCATAAAAGAACATCATAAATGGTTCAGAAGCAAATCATTTGTATGGTCTTTGATAGCATGTTACGTTACACTCATTTACTCAACACTTTACATAATGAGGCCTGTCCTGAATTTCCTGAAGATGACCTTAACGGGCTACCTGAATCTGAGTGTTGGCGCAATGTTTCTTATAATATTATCTCTTACCCTGGCTTATATCATTAGTAACCGTGAATGCTATGGTGTGAGCCAATATTTGTGGTTTTCATTTATAGGTTGTTTATACGGGATGGTTATTTATATTCTTGAATTGCCGGAAGAGCAGGTTCATTTTATCGAATACGGAATTCTCAGCGCCTTAATTTACGTGGCCCTTACACATGATATAAATAATAGATCTATATATTTTTTATCCTCACTTATTGTATTTGTTTTTGGTGCTATTGATGAAGTTGCCCAGTGGGTATTGCCTAACAGGATATTTGATATAAGAGACTTAGTAATAAATGGAACCGCAGGTATAATGGCACAGTTATTAATAGCTATGGTGATAAGTAAGAGGAAAGTATCACCATGAAGGATGAAAATTGAAAAAATGGATTCCTTGCGAAAGCGAGGTTTCTATTTCCTTCCTTTCGGAAGGATCCCAAATTTTATTTTCGTGTTAAAGTGATTATGTTTGAGATTAAGGACTATGCTGATAATTTCTGTATGCTGCATTATCGTGAGAGTGTCAGGCGATATTGCGGCGTTAAAGAAGATGGTGACCACAGATATAGCGCAAAAGGAAAGAAGATTAAGGAGCAGTTAGTAAAGTGTATATGGTCTGAGCAGCTTTTTAAGATGGATAAACTATATACTGAGGATGGATTAAGGATGGAGGTTATTTCATCCGGCCTGTGGAATCTTGAAGAAGGCCCTGATTTCAAAGACGCTGAAATTCTTTTAGAAGGAAAAGGTGTTGTAAAGGGGGACGTTGAGATACATGTCTGTTCGGGTGACTGGGTGCGTCATGGACACAGTAAACAAAAGGAGTATGAAGGTGTATGCCTGCACGTCTTTATGTGGAATGACAGGAAGATGAAATATGTTAAATTAAAGAACCGGCTGGTTCCGCAGTTAGAGCTTTATAATTACTTGAAATATAGATTGGACAAGCTCGCCGATATGATAGATATCGAGAACTATCCACACACCGGCAGCTCTAACGCCGGGCCTTGCCAGAAGAGGCTGAGCGCAATCTCACTTGATGACAAATGGATTGGACACTTTCTTGATTATGCAG
>JBHHYW010000211.1:0-5282 GCA_046757745.1 Candidatus Scalindua sp. | reverse complement strand
TATTTATAAATGATATTTTGATAATATAGTTGTTTCTAGAATGAGGCAAAATATAATGTAGTACACTCAGACAAGGACACAATAGAAAGAAAATAAGGTTTCAGAATGGATCAAAAGCGGACAATCAAATTCAGTTTGAAAACAGACGTTGTAATAAGACGAATATTCTGGTGCTTCTTAGGCATTGAGCTTCTCATTGTCTTTCTGGATGTATTTGTCAATCACTATCAGTGGTGCACAGTTGGTTCAATCAGAAGGATGTTAAATATCACCCGGGAAGACAGTCTGTCTAACTGGTTCTCCAGTCTTCAGGCAATTATGGAACCTTATGAAGGAATAGCCGGTTTCTTCTCTACAGAAGATTTTCGTATCATGCATATGTCAAAAGTCCTTGAAGAGTTTTTTGAAATGTTTGGAACAACAATCTTTTTAACTATATTCTTAAAATATTTATCTAGAATGTCGCATGAGTGGAAAATAAATATAGAGGGAATATCTTAATTAATGAATCTTCCTGTATGTAAAAACCGTTTTATATTCCAGTTATATCTCTAAAAACCCCTTCAATTCTTATTGGCTTATCATTCTTATCATAGATAAGATTGCATGTTGTTTCAGAAGTAAAATGGTCTCCATTTTTTCTCTTTAAGTGGGCAGTAAAGTCCCGACATATCCCTTCTTTTTCTAATTTCTCAATTAAATGTTTGCTATCATCAGGATTCTCATAGACGTCCACAACACGTGTACTGAGAACCTCTTCAGAAGAATTAAAGCCCAGCATGTTCATACCTGCATGATTGACCCATGTAAACATTCCCATCTCACCAGGTTCACACTGGAATACTCCCTCTTTTAGTGAATTCAACAATTGCATCTGATGGTTTTTAGATTCCTGTAACTCTTCCTCAAACCTCATCCTCTCGGTAATATCCCTGCATATTCCCTCAATGTGAATGGGCACCCCTTTTTCATCTTTGATCATGTAAGAGGTGTGTTCAGAGTAAAAAAACTCGCCATTTTTCTTCTTACAAAATGTTACAACCCCACTCAAGACCTCCTCTTTTTCAAGTTTTTCGCAGAGCAGCTTCCTATCATCAGTATCTGCATAAATATTCTTTGCTTTTGTCCAAAGTATTTCTTCAGGTAATTCGTAACCAAACATTTCAACAAAAGCTTGATTAACCCACGTAAACACTCCTTCAACTCCTGGCTCACATCGATAAACACCTTCTTTCAGCGAATCGAACAATAATCGGTATTTCTTTTCAGATTTGAGAAGTTGCAGTTGTGGCTTTTTCGTCTCTGATATATCCTTAAATGACCCATCAATACGAATGGGTTTACTTTCTGCATTTCTTACCATATTAGAGGTGCGTTCAGTATAAAAATGTTCACCATTTTTCTTTTTACAATATGACGCAAAGTCTTTCCATGCCCCCTCTTTTTCAAGCTTCTCGACAAGCCGTCTTCTATCATCAGTATCTACGTAGATTTCATTTACCTTTGTACCGATCATCTCTTCCGGTGATTCGTAACCAAATATTTCAGCACCAGCTTTGTTAACCCATGTAAATGCCCCTTCTACTCCGGGTTCACATTGATAAATACCGACCTTAAGGGAATCAAATAATTCTCTGTATCGTTTCTCAGATTCCGCTGTTTCTGTTATCTTTGCATCCAGCGTCTTTGCCATCGTATTGAAAGATGTTGCCAATATTCCGATCTCATTATCGCTCTTTATATGCACCCTTTGAGTTAAATCACCGGCAACCACTAATTCTGTTGCTTCTTTAAGTTGGATAATAGGATCGGAGAGTTTTCCACCGAGAATGTAGGCTACGAACACAATAGGAAACACCATTGCTAATAATAACGCCGTAACAATGTATTTAAGATTATATGCTACCCCATAAGCCTCTGCTCTGTCGATCTCTGTAATAATACCCCAGTTAAACTCAGGCACCCAACTCCACACTCCAAGCACGGATATCCCTCCATAATCGTTGTAGCCTTTTGCGTCAGAACCATCATGCCCTGCTACACAATGCTTAACACCAGTGGTTAATTCACCGGTTTCCGGGTCAACCAACTTTAATTCCAGAGCGCTTCTTTTTTTTATCGTTCCTTTTTTCTTCAAATTTTTTGTAAACCTCGACTCAGTAAGCATAATCCCCTCTTTGCTTACAAGGTATGTCTCACCTGTCTTCCCGACTTTGTAGCTTTGCATCAAATTGCTCAGTGTACCCACATGAATCCTCAGTGTAACAACGCCAATTATAGTATCATCCTTATCCTTTAGGGGTGTTGCCACAAACATGGTGGGCAATCCCACTTCTTTCTCATCAAATTCATTTGTAAGTGGAACCTTAGACGGTACTATATTTGTTAAAAATGTTTTCCCCTTTATTGCCTGCTTGAAATAATCTATTTTTGAAATATCTGCCCCTACACGTTCTTCCGATGTGGCAAGTGTAACCAAACCTTTATCATTGCTTACAAAAGCATCCTTGTAACCATACTCAAGTACAATCATCTCCAAATACCGGACAATATCTTTATAATCCTCATCTTTTTTTGTTATCCTGGCGCTCTTAACCATATAAGGGTTTCTGGCTACAACGAGAGCATCTTTCATCCTTTCACGCATCCAGGTAGATACCAACTCTGCCTGCTTGTGCCCAATAGCTTCGAGATTATCTATGATGACAGTCTTAAGATCATCCTGTATTCTTGGGTATACTACAATCCTTAACAAAACGAAGGGTAGCAACATAACAACAATCAGTAATAAAATGATATGAGTCTTTATCGAAATAAACATTTTTTTCTTCTCCTCATCTTATTAAAAGAAAGAAATTGCCGGGACATGCAGATAGCAAGAATAGGTTATTTTTATTTCCGCACGGTTAATAGTCAATCTCTCATTATGAAGATAAATATGAATAAACCACAAAAAACAAAATTTACAAAGTATATAGACCAAAACCTATTCCAGCCTTTTGTTTTAGTAATTTTCCCGACAACCTTTTTGCCAACAAATATTGAAGCTACTGTGCCCGTTATAATTATCATTATTTGCAAGAGTTTAACCATTTCTGTAGAGGCCTGTTGATTTAGAATACTAAACTCATACGATCCAAAATGTAAATTTACCACCGGCAAAATTTGACCAAAGCCGTTGATAAATGTAATAACGTGATTGGCTACCTCACCTGCAAATGCAATTGGAATAAAAGTACATGTATACCAGACGAGTCTTTCCAGTGAGGATCCTTCCGGATTTGATTTTTTAAGTGTCATAGCACCAAGCCAAATAAGGCCAAGACATAAAAAGTAAAAAGATGTGCAGACAAGTATATAGTGTATAACTTCACTGTTTATTTTTGTGGAGAAATGATCATACAGAGACAATTTTCTAAGATTGATGGCCAGCACGACTGCGATAAGCATTGGAATAAAGAAGGTAATTGCAGAGTTAAACCCATCTCTATATGAATTAAGCCCTGAATCCCGAACAAGCTCAACCGCAGGAACTCTAAGGTTAAGGTGTACAGCATCATACTTGCAGTTCTTGATACATTGTCCACATATTATACAGTCTTCATTAGTATACATATTAAACACCCCTAAATTCATGGTGCAGCCCTCATTCTCCTCTGTTCCTTTATAACAAGCGGGATATTTACATTCGGAGTAACAAACGTTAGTGTTAGCTCTGATTTCAATTATCGAAAGTTTAGAATAAATACCATTCATCAGACCTAGTGGGCATATATACCTGCACCATGAGTAACTACCGTACAATATGTAAAAAATCACAGTAAATCCCAGAATCGACAGTAACAGCACAGCTGTGGCCAGTGGATAATTCGGCATATCCGTTATGTGTTCTGAACACAGTATTAAGGCTAAACCAAACACTCCAATGTACGGCCCATATGTTTTGATAAAATCAGATGGTTTTAACTTGACGCTCATTATTTTTTGAACCTTTTCAGCTATTGTTCGAAATGGACACAAACCACAAAAAAGACGTGAGGTTAACAGTAAACTTATTACTATTAACGGCCAACAGATAGCCCATACTAAAAGAGACGTATTTTTAGCATAACCATTAAAATCGAACAATAAAAGCCATATAACTGAAAAAAATATTATTACATTTGCTATCCTAAATACGTTTGGAAAAAGCTTACTTAATATAAATCGTCTTATAGGCTCAAACTTTAGAAGATTAAATCCTATTCCTGTTGTTTCGGTTGACATTGGACTCAAAGATATATGCGAAGGTGTAAGCGTATCTCCGTCAGTCAGGTTTACAGCCCTGTGTATGATTTTCTCTAACTCATCAATATTATTTGGCCAATCATAATCTAGGAGGATATTCATGGCCTCCTTGGTCATCGCCATAATCCTTTTCCCTTCTGACTCGTTGTGTTTTTCAATGAAATGTTCCACAAGCTCGTGAATATCTCTTTTGCGCATCCTGAGAGGAATTAAGACTATGGAGTGAGGGATTAGGAAATTGTATAATTCCTTATTAAAATAACCGTTTTCCACTAATTCTTTAATATCCGTTCCGCAGGTAAGAATCACCCTGACATTTGATTTAATCTGTTCATTGCTTCCAATACGTTTAAAAAAACCAGTTTTCAGATAGGCAAACAATTTGTTTTGAACGCTGAGAGTAAGTTCATCTATATTTTCAATAACAATTGTCCCATCCTTTGCAACTTCTATATATCCCAGTTCATTTGTGTTGGCAAAGGTTAACGAACCCTTCAAATGCCCAAAGAGTGTACTTTCCTGCAATAATCCTAACATGATTTCATCTGCCTTCTGCCTTATACCATTTTGACCTGTAGAGATTTGCGGTATAGAGGAACAATCTGTGGTTATGAATCTATTTTGTTTATGTTTATTTTTTCCGTATATATAGCTCGCCAATGTCGATTTCCCAGTGCCTTTTTCCCCAATTAACAGGACGGGCATGTTATTTTCAACCGCCTTTTCTGCAAAGGATCTAAGATTTTGAATATGCTTAGACCTGCCCTTAAGCACATACGATTTACCGGTCTCCTTTCCTGCCCAGAATTTTTCCAGTTCCTGCACCCTACTTAGCTTTGCAACTGACCTTTCGGTGTCAGCTCTTAAGCGTTGTCCCATAGTGTTTATTAAACACCTTGTTAGCGATGGATCAGATTCTGTTATCATATCGAAAACATGTTTCTTAATTACAAGTAATTTCGAATCTCTTTCTACCCTTGCAGAGGCGACCCTTG
>JBHHYW010000210.1:0-5293 GCA_046757745.1 Candidatus Scalindua sp. | reverse complement strand
GTCAGCAGTGGTATTATAAAGGAATTCCTGGTAAGCGAGAGAAAGAAATCTTTTGAGCAGAAATTTACTCCTGATTGTTTTACTGATGGCTGTCCGGATTGCGGCGCCTGTTCAAGATCAGAGCATTATGTAAAAATTTAGTTACCTGAATTTTTTTACACCAACCCTTTTACAATACTTGTAGATTTTACATTTGCTGCACCAGGGTGAAATAGGTACACAGAGATTTTGACCGTATGTTACCAGGAGGTCATTATAAATTAACCAGTGTTTTTTGGGTAATTTCTTTCTTAAGTCAAACTCAGTTTGCTCCGGGGTCCTCGTCTTTACCAAACCAAGCCTGTTCGAAATCCTGTGTACGTGTGTGTCCACGCATATTCCCAGCTTACCATAACCCAGAGTAACCACGAGATTGGCAGTCTTGCGGCCAACGCCATTCAGCTTTAAGAGCTCGTCAATCTCATCAGGAACAACACCTCCGTAATCATTAAGCAGGGCCTTACATATTTCTTTAATCCTTTTCGATTTTGTTTTATAAAAACCAACAGGGTAAATGGTTTTTTCAATATTCTTTATGCTTAAACCAAGCATCTTTTCAGGATTATCCGCAAGTTTGAAGAGCCTGTTTGAGGCTTCGGCTGTAACTTTATCTTTTGTCCTTAAGCTGAGGAGACAAGAAATAAGAACCATAAAAGGGCTTTTCGTCATGGAAACAATCGTAACAATAGGCACAATATATTTCTTGTTTTCTCGTTTAAGAATGGTTACTATATCGTCAATTTTATCCAATGTTTTTTGTTTCTCAAGTTTTGCTCACATAAATGTAATATTAATCTAATGCAGTATTACCTTACAATAGCGCAGTAAGTTTACTGCACCTTAAGGCCGTTTTTTAAGAACAAGTCAAATGTAAAATACTTTTTAAATATACATAACACATTATTAATCATGAAGTTACCATAATTTATGTATATTTTCTCTACGAAAACATCTTACTGGCATCTTTTTTGATATACATTACACACAACGATCATGGAAAATTTACCGTTTTTTCAGCAAATCCTGGCGAGAATAAAAAACTATTTGCCTACTATAGTCAGCGTTGGCAATCTCGCCTGTGGCTTTGGTGCAATTGTATTTATTATAAACAATGAGTTGGCTTATGCAGCCTGGCTCGTTATCATGGCCATGGTGTTTGACGGATTGGATGGCCAAGTCGCACGATTAACAAAAACAGATGTTGCCTGGGGCGCTCATTTAGATACGCTTGCTGACATGATAACTTTCGGACTTGTTCCAGCATTCCTGATCGGCAGGCTGGGTGTTTATAATGCTCCGATTGCAGTCTGGTTCGTGTGTTTCTTTTTTACCTTATGTGCCACAATTAGATTAGCAAAATTCGAATTCGAATCAATAAACAACTCCGGCAACACACGAAGTAAATATTTTACAGGATTACCAACTACTCTTGCAGGTGGTACAGTCGCATCATTAATATTATTAGATTCCTATCTCAAGGCCACATTGAACATTCAAGCCGTTTCAACATGCCTTCCAAGCGTCATCTTTATTTTAAGCATCTTAATGTTAAGTAAAATCCCATATATAAGGATTGTAGATGTTGTTAGAAGCAAACGAGATCCGGTTTCTCTGTTAATCACAATCGGACTCTTCTTTACACTCCTGGTTTTTTTCATCTTATATCCCCACATCATGCTTGCATTGGGATTTTGCGTATACGTCATTATTGGCAACCAGGGAGTCTTCAGGAAGAAGGCAATTCATAGCACTTAGTCTATAAGTCGACAATTTTCAGGTTATACCACACCTTCGGTGTGCCCAAGGAAACTTATAACTACACAATTTCCACTTTTTTGTTACCCCGTACCACCTTTCCTATAATAAACGCATCTTCCTTCATTCGTTTTAGTTTTTTCATTATAGAAGACGAAAAATGCTTCGAAACAATTAGCACCATTCCTATCCCGATATTAAAGACGTGGTACATTTCATTCTCATCTATTTTCCCCTTTTCCTGTATTACTCCAAAGATCTCAGGAGTTTCTCCTCCCAGAAGGGCGCATTCCGCCTCACAACATCCATTAGCAATTCCGTGAAGCACTTCCTTCATTTTCTCATGAATCATTCTGCTGCTGGCCATATAATCCAGAAAAAATAGAGGTTCCGCTCCAAGAACTAAAATATCATTAGTAAACTTTCCCTTAGCTTCAATATTAACCCCTGCCTCTTTATAACTAACTCCTGCCATTTTTATACCGTAATTTTCTTTCTCTCTTTTGGTTCTTTTTTAAGCGTCTTTTGACCAACATTTTCAATAGGAGCAGGATAATTGCCTGTAAAGCAAGCGTTACAATAGTGATTACGCGGAGAAGCCGCACAACTCAACATCCCCTCTGCACTCAGATAACCCAGACTGTCTGCATTCAAAAAATCTTTTATTTCTTCAAGTGTATATTTGGCAGCAATAAGTTCATCCTTAATCTGAAAATCAATCCCGTAATGACAAGGGAAACGATGTGGAGGGCAACTAATCCTCAGGTGTATCTCTTTTGCGCCTGCCTTGCGCAAAAGTTTCAACCTGGACTTTGAGGTGGTTCCACGCACGATAGAATCATCTACTACAACAACCCGTTTACCTCTCACAACTTCTGTTATAGCATTAAGTTTAAGCTCAACCTTCTTGTGCCTGCTTCCCTGCTCAGGTTGAATAAACGTCCTGCCAACATAGTGATTTCTTATAAACCCACGATCTAATGGTATACCCGAAGCCTCCGAATAACCCATTGCGGCTGAATTTCCCCCCTCCGGAACAGCAATAACAATATCAGCGTCTACTGGAAATTCTTTTGCAAGCCGCCTCCCAAGCTTTTTACGGAAAAGATGAACGTTTTCACCAAAAACATTACTATCAGGACGGGAAAAATAAACTAACTCAAATATACAATACGCCGGACGAATCTGCCTTGGCGAACAATATATCTCACTTTTCAGGCCATCCTTATTTATATAGACCACCTCACCGGGTTCAACATCTCTTATGAATTCTGCACCAACCTGATCAAAGGCACAGGTTTCGGAAGACAGGACATAGCTATCATTCAACCTGCCTATTGAAAGTGGCCGAAACCCATTGCGATCCCGGACTCCTACCATTTCATCTTTTGTTAAGAAAAGGAGAGCAAATGCACCTTTTAAATGATTCAATATATGAGAAAGATTTGGCCTTTCGACATGACTTGGTTTAGCCATTAAGTGTACAATGACTTCTGTATCTGATGTTGTGTGGAAGATTGAACCGTGCTGCTCGTAATCGTTTCGTAATTTGTTTGCGCCCAACAGTTGGCCATTATGTGCAATTGCAACTTCGCCCTTGGAATATAATACCACCAGGGGTTGTACATTATCTATGCTATCACTTGAACCAAAAGTGGAATAGCGGACGTGGCCAATGGCGTGTGGATTTTTTATCCTGCTCAAGCTCTCTGGAGAGAAAACATCGTTTACCAATCCAAGGTTTTTGTGATGTATTATACTCTTACCGTCAGAAGAGGCTATTCCCGCACTTTCTTCACCACGATGTTGTAGAGAAAAAAGCCCACAAAAGACATTCTCTACTGCATCATCGCAATCAAAAATTCCAAATAAACCGCAATATTCTCTTGCTTTTGCCAAGGCAGGACTCTTTTTGAGATGTTTTACTTTTCTTCAAGTCGATTATAACAGGACAACAAAACGTGTCAAATCAAATTAGATAAAACTTGAAGTGCTCAGGCTATTATGTTAAGAATTTTACGTCATTCTCATATAACGATTTATTAAGAAAGCCATAAGAATTAAAGAATATGATAAAAAAAGACTATCTTCATAGAATAAGACTTTATGTCTTAATAAGCGGTAAACTTGCAGCAAGATCAGTTAATGAAGCGGCAAGACTTGTCATTGATGGCGGTGCAGATGCCATACAATTACGCGAGAAAAAAATATCTGACGATGAATTCATATCACTGGCCAGAGAGATACGTGATATAACTACTAAAAGAGGAACCTTATTGATCATTAATGATCGTGTAAGAGTTGCCAGGGAAGTAAATGCAGATGGCGTCCATTTAGGTCAACATGACATGAGTATAACAGAAGCAAGAGAAATTATTGGCAATGAAAAGATCATCGGGATATCAACACACAATATAATACAGGCCAGGCAGGCGCAAAAAGGTGGCGCCGATTATATTGCCATCGGACCCGTTTATCCTACAACGACAAAAGATTATGAACCATCTATAGGCATTGAAGTCTTTCAGGAGATTTCCAGGGAAATAAGCATCCCATTTATTGCCATAGGCGCTATAACCCTTGAAAATCTGGATGAGGTTCTAAAGGCAGGAGCTTCAAGAGTAGCAGTGTGCTCGGCAATCATAAGCTCAAAAGATATCCTTTCATCCACAAAACAGTTTAAAGAAAAGTTAGATAAAACTAAGTGCCTAAAGTGAACTCCTGCCTGCCGGTAAGCAAGGAAAGTTCAAAGTGACTAAAGTTAAGGAGAAAGTAATAACAGAAAAAACTCTTACCGCTAAGGAAAATAGGGATTTCAGGAGAAAGGCCAAAGCACTACCATTTAGTTTTTATTTTTTAACTTCCGACCGTTCCTGCCTTCCTAAGCTGTATCTCTTTTCTCTGTACCCTTCGTGTCTTCGTGTGAGGAATCTTATCTTATGCATGAAAAAATGAGTTTCTTAAAATCCGCAAAGACCGTAAGCCTCTGCACACTGCTGAGCAGGATTTTGGGACTGGCAAGGGATATTATATGTGCAAGCTTCTTTGGTACCAGTCTGGCCTGGGATGCCTTTGTCGTTGCCTTCAAGATACCAAATCTCTTCCGCCGCCTCTTCGGTGAAGGAGCATTGAGCGCTGCCTTTATTCCAGTCTTTACAGAATATCTTGAAACCAAAGGCAAGAAGGACGCATGGGAACTCATAAACATAACGGGAACATTACTCTTCATCATCCTTGGAGGCATGGTCGTACTGGCAGAGATTTCATTCTCTGTAATACCTACCGTTTTCTATCTTAACCAGAAATGGGAATTAGTATTAAGCCTGCTCATGGTAACATTCCCGTACGTACTTTTCATATGCATGGTGGCTTTCGCAATGGCTGTCCTGAATTCACTCAAGCACTTCCTCATGCCTGCAATGGCGCCCGTCGCCTTGAATGTATGCTGGATTATGGGCGTAATATTACTTACACCCGTATTCGGTAATACATTGGATAA
>JBHHYW010000209.1:0-5300 GCA_046757745.1 Candidatus Scalindua sp. | reverse complement strand
ATTACCATTATACTATTTCTTGGAGGGGGCCTTAATTAGTATCAATCGCATGAAGGCAACCAACAAAGCGATGTCCCTATTTTGAGTTCTGTACAATCTTCGCAGCTTCAAAACCCATCTCCATTGCCCTATCCATAAAGATGTAGCGAAAGAGCCCGTTTCTTCCGCTAGTGAGGATATTTTCTTTGCTATCTAAAAATGAAATCAGTTCCTTAAGATGGTGTTTGTAATCCAGTTGGTATATGGGGTAGGCATGTTTCTCTCTTGTGTAGAAATAATCGATCACTTTATCCTTAATATCGATGCCTAATTTAAGAAGGTCATTAATACACCTTTTAAATAATAAATCATCCGGCATTTCCCACACCTCATCATAATAAAAACATGGGATCTCCAATATTAAAGAAGTCTTACCATCAGGAGCATTATGTGGACTCCTTTTTCCGGGTTCCTGTATCCTCGTCATAATATATTTCACGTCCGGTATGTATGTCCACGTATTCCTGCCTATCTCCGGTTTATCAATAAGAATGTTAAGGAACCTCAGACTGCGATATCTGAGAGATCTAACTGCCTCGCTCGCATCCTGCCATTCTCCCCCCCTATCCAGATTGCAAAGCAAATCAGTTATGGGTATAGTTGAGATAACCCAATCGCAGTCAATTACTTCGTCCTTCCCATTGATATCATAAATTATTCCTTTTACACTGTTTCCCTCAAGCAGGAGCCTTTTAAATCTGGCATTAAGGATTATATTACCACCATTTCCTTTTATTTCTTCGGCTATATATTCAAATATCTGGCCGATACCCTGCTTTGGATAAAAGAAGTTTCTGGTATAAGTCCTTGGCGTGTTCTTCCCTGACCCGCATATTCTCAGAACAACATCCCAGAGGTTAAGGAGTGAAATCCTTTCCGCCGCCCAATCTGATGATAACTTGTCTGGCGGTATTCCCCATAGTTTACGTGTATAGTCTTTAAAAAAAATATTATACAATTTCTTTCCAAATCTATTAATTACCCAATCTTCAAACGAAGTGTCCGGAGAATGTTTGATTCTTTTATAAATACTCTGGTATACATAATCTACTATGCACCCTGTTACAAATTTCATATCAGTTTGCCTCATGATGTCACCGGCAGAGAGAGGATACTGAAACTCCCTGCCATTTAATATTATCGCACTGATCCGTTCTGATACTAATAGCTCGTCTCCCATTAGCCCTGATATCTTATTTAATAACTCGTTATTTTCTGAGATCAGTCTATGTCCACCCATATCGAAATTAAACCTATTATACCTTATCGTCTTGCACAGGCCGCCCGGTGAAGATTGTGCCTCAATTATGACAACGCTTTTCCCCGCCCCGGAAAGTTCCCATGCAGCGCTAAGCCCGCATGGCCCACCACCTAAAATGACTACAGTCTTCATAATCCCTCAGTTTTTAATAAAGTGATAATTGGAATCCTTGCGAAAGCAAGGCGGCCTCCCTGCCCGAAAGATGGCAGGCGGGACTTTCGGGAGGAATCCAACCATTCCTGCCACCGGTCTGTCCGTATCAAATAGCAAGCTAAATTACCTTATCCATCACCATCTAATGTTCATCTGAATAAATCCCTTTTTCTCCTTATCCTCTGTTGGCTCGTCTTCCACTTCATACTCCAGCTTGAGCGTAAGATGGTGAGTGAATGAACAATTTATTACAACTGCCATCCGTTCTGCATCATTTTCGTCCGTTACAAGGTTGTCGGGGTCAACGGAATCGAATCTCCCCGCAAATTCAACATACTGCATGTAATTAATTTCCGGAGAATATTTATATGAAGTCTGGATATAATAACCCTCACGGTTAAAACTTCCACCGGCAATTGTCGAGCGTTCAACGTTACTCCTTATATATTCACCTCGTATCTCAAAACCGCCTTTCTTATAAGATGCGTCCGCGCCTGCAAAGTCCATCCTGAACCTTTCATCGTCATCGTATTTCCCGGTAGAATAGGAGCCTCCAATCTCCAGGCCTGGTAATAGTTCTATACCCAAACGCCCTCCCAGGGAGATGTTATCATTATTGTCATCTAAGTGTTGTTCCCCTTTTGCTTCGAAGCTGGAGAGCCCGTTAGTTGCCGTAAATTCATATTTCAGTCTTGTTTTATAAAGGAAAGGAACATTTCCATATATTTCCAATCCTTCATCAGAATATGTTCCAGGGATTATCTTTATGGATGGATTTGGCCTGTCTATAAGCTTATTATTTACGGGATTTTCCACCAGCCTCTCAATACCAAATGGATAATAGAATTTCCCTATCCTGAAAACACATCTATCATTGAATATTTTCCAATCCAACGCAAATCTCTCAAGCTCATACCTCTCAAAGCCATCATCTATCTCAAGCTCTGTAACAAACGATAGATTTTTTAATACCTGTACTCCACTCCAGAAGGTTATTTCCGTCTGCTTAAATACATTTGATGAATTCTTTTCAGTTTCGTCCAAGCCTTCAGAAAACGGCGCTCCCAGGCTAATATTCCCATGAAACTCCGGCCTTAATAATCTCGGCTCTTCAATTTTCACCGCATCTATATCAAAAAAATACTCATCGTCTATTTTACCTGATTCACTATCACCACCTTGGGCAAATATAGTTGTATCAAATAATAGCAAAAAAACTAAAGCTGATTTGAAAAGTGTTTTATGTAAATTTATCAATATGTTATCTCTTTGCCGCTCTCAAAATAAGGAAAGACTATAAGGAGTTTTTGTTCTATTTCCTTTGTAATCATCTCAAATTTTTTTGGTCTTGGGCTGACTGCCCCTGCTCCAAGAAATCCAATACTGCCAAGGCTCTTTTTGGCTTCAGAAAGCTTATTAAATATCTCATCATGGAATTTCGTGCCATTAAGTTTATCATATCTCCTGACATTTCCGGATAAAAGCAAGGTATAATACTCCTCTGTAAGCCTGAGCCTGACATTTGCCTTCTCAAATATCCTGAGGTTTTCATTAAGGTTCCAATAATATTTTTCCCGTATAGCAAGAAATACAAGATTTGCCATTACCTTTATGACTTTCTGGAAATCATGCTGAGAGATGCCTTCTGCAAGTTTTGGCTTGAGATTTACTTCAAATATGTTCCGAACATCATCAATCCGGTCACTGATGGTATCTATGTCAGACCTAACCCTTACCCAGTCATTCTTCTTTCCATAGAAGATGGCCGATTTGAAAACAGTAATAATCGGATCTTCATTTCTTCCATAGCCGTATCCCATAGAAGATCTCGGGTATGTTGCTATTGCGAAGAGAATGACAGTAATAAAGAAAGATTTTTTTATTATATATAGAATGGACATAGAATTATGGCATACAATATGTGTATAAGGTACAAAATTTTCTTTAAAATCCATGGGTATTTAAAACTATCAGAAATTAACTTACAATTTGCTACCTTAATGAGTATAATTGTATTAGTATATATAGAATGCTACCCCCTGTATTCACTATAAACATCTCCATTACAACAACGTAGAGTTTTCAGGACAATCAGGCTTCCCAATTAAAGCAAGAACTATTATCAGATACAATCATAAATATCTGAATGCGAGAAGTTTAAAATTTGTTCTTAAACAATAAATTCGTACTTGACACAAATTTGGCTATTTGATAGATTAACGTAGATTTCTTGATTAAGATTCCATTTATTTTTTGTAAAAATCACGTTGAAAGGAGAAGTAAACAATGGCCCAGGGAAATTCTAAGCTTTTTGCCATAACTACTGCTTTATTTGTTGTCTTAGCCATAATATTTTTTACTCTTTCTATAACTACAATAGGTAAATTCACAGCTCAAAAGAAAAGAGTTCATCATATGGAGCAGCAAATGCTGGCAGGCAAAAGTGAGATAATGAAGGTGCCTGAGATGATTGGAAAACTAAGAGTTGCTGACAAAACGAATAAAGAATTAGGAAGTCAGGTAGCTGATCTTACTGAGTCAAGTGAAGAGATGACATCAGAACTTAATAAACTCCAGAAGGAATTAACAACAGTAACAATAGCAAAACTTGTCTTGGAAACGGATAGGGCCGGTTATACGAAGAATCTTATAGAAGCAAGACAAACGGTAAAAGAGTTGAGGAACCAGCTGGGCACAAATGATGGAGGTTCAAATATAGATGAGGTGGATGAGATCGAAGGGACAATGATTGAATCTTCGCATGAAACTACACATGAACCTGAAGTGAGCAGCAAGAAAATACCATCTGGAAATGTATGGGAGTAATGCTACTAACAACCGGTCTCTTCATGAACCATCAGGAAATACAATTATACGATTCGCTCAATGTAAAAACCTGCAATCTCTACTAATTTATTTTAGGATCGGGAAAGACATAACGATTTGAATGGTTTAACTGTGCAGATGTAAAGTGCGAACATTTTCATAATATTAACACTCTCCTGAAAACTGTAAAAATAAAGTATTTCCCCAAAATAGCATTCCTGTAAAACCACATCCATAACAGCATTTTATTGACACAAGGCCGGATTTTGTTATAATATTCAAAATCTTCGGATATGTGCGTATACACGTAAAAGCAGAGAGTCTAACAAATAAGCGACTGAAATAGCAAAGCGACCAAATAAGGCTTATACTTTTCTGCAATTTCACAAATCTTATGACACATAACCATAAAAACAACACTTATAAAGCAATGTCTATCAAAAAGTCGAGGAGAGAATTCCTTAAACAAATAACTACAATAGGCACTGGATTTTGCGCATCATCTCTTCTGCTATCTAACAATAATATTCTCAGAACTCTCTATGCAGGAGAGGATATTTCGCTAAAATCCAGGGTGATACTGGCAAAAGATAAAAGATTCGTGAATGTTAATGGAATAGCAGATTCCATTTTAATCAGCCTGGCTATTGATAGCGCATTGATGAAGATTACTAATTCAGAAAAACCGCTGGATGCATGGAGAAGCCTCTTTAACGAAGATGATATAGTTGGCATAAAGCTTAATTGTCTGGCAGGAAGGAGGTTTTCACCTCATACGGAAATAGTCGAAGCTGTAATAAACGGTGTAAAATCCGCCGGAGTAAGAGATAGTAACATAATAATATTCGAAAGATTTAATAAAGAATTGGAAGATGCAGGATTTAACATTCGAAAACAAGGCAGTGGCTTCAGGTGCTTTGGCACAGATGCACTTCCTTCAGGAGGATACGATTCACAACCACAGATTATCGGCAGTGTTGGAAGTTGTTTCAGCCAAATAGCCTCATCATACTGCACGGCA
>JBHHYW010000208.1:0-5304 GCA_046757745.1 Candidatus Scalindua sp. | reverse complement strand
GCGTCATTGTCTGATACTACGATATCGGCATTGTATTTTCCATTAATTTCTTTAGCTTTGATAATCAGTGGATTATTGCCGATTCGGGCTACCTGCTTTGCCGCATCAATACTCTTCCTGTATCCTGTAAGGCCCTCCTCAATAGTGGCATTCGGATTAGCGCTGGCTACATCATAAACAGAATCTCCACTTTCATCTAGAATTCTGGGGTACATGGCAGGTTTGGCGCTCAATCCCATTGCATCGATGATGAGCCCTGTGTAATTTTCAGCTTTTTTGGTAATTGACTCATTAGCCGGTTTGATAGCTGGTGATACAGACGCTGATGACTTTGCGCCACGTTTTGTGTGACTTACGACTCTTACATTTCTTACTCTTTCCATTTGTACAGGTAAAAGGACAGAACCAAGCCCTTTTGCCCCATCCATGGACATCTTCATCATAACCTGATAGCTTCCATCTTCGAATTGTTTGATTTCTTCTATTTCAGCGTTTTTAACCATCCCTGATACTCTGGTGCGTACTACTCTATTCTCGTTAATATAGTTTCTGGTGGTGGATTCAGCATCTACTCTTACCTCATTGGCCATTTCAACCATCCTGCCGTAAGCTTCATCTATAGCTGCTCTCTTGGATCTAACCCTGGCCTGAGCAGCGCTAACAACGTCAGGTGGCATAACACCGTCACCAACTGAATAAATGACCCTGTTTTCCCAATCAATTCTTCCTAACATGTCACCACCTTCAAGAACATTGACCTGTTCTACTACTTGTTTGCCGGTTTCGAGATTAGTTGTATTTACCGATGTCTCAGTCTCCATTGAGCCTTTATTTTCTTCCTGAGAATAAACATTTTAAGTGCCAAACATAGCTAAAGACATAATCAAGCTCAAAACAAAACTATTAAAAAATACTTGAAAAATGTGTGCTTTCTTAAGATGATCCTTTCTCATTTTACTTTCCTCCATTTCTGATTATTTAAATTTATAGAAATTTCAAGTCATAAATGTAAACATTCTTTTACGTGATAACTGATCTGTATTAAAGATTACTAAAAACTTACTATCATGTCATATTACATCACCTCCTTTAACATATATATGATGAATTTTTCATGCTTATTGTTCAAATTTTGATCTTATTTTTCTTGCTACAATTTCTGTAATGTCATTAATCTTCTTTTTCCCATGAGTCTTATGGTGTTCAATAGTTACAATTTCTGTTGTTTTAACATTAACCACTCGGATATCTACTTCTAAAGTATTTTCAAAGATTCTGTAACTTCCATATATAATATAGTCTGCCTTCGCTGCCTTTCCTATATTCATTGCATTAACGGAATCCGATAGCTTGTAGAATCCAATTTCTATTGATTTTGCTTCTGCGTTCAGTGTAAAGCTATTGATAATCTTCAAATCTTTTTTTTCTAATAATTTCTGTCCTATAATCCAGGCAATGGCTTCACCTTCTCCTATCCTTGTTAGATGTCCGCCATCAAATGAAAGAGAAAACAGAAGAATTGTTGCTGAGCTTTTACCATCATTTATCTCAGGCTTGCTAGAAATAATTTCCATATAATAGTGGGCAAGCTCTTCATCTTGTCTAAAATCAATTACTTTTCTTAGAAAAGATTTGGCATCGTTTATTTTATCTAACCTCCAGGATAAAACACCAAGGTTAAAGAGGGTATCACTGTTTTCCTGCTCTAAGGATAGAGCCTTTTGGAAATACTCACTTGATTTTTTAATTTTACCGTCACTGAGAAAGCCGATGGCAAGGGCGTTGTTAGCCCTAACCTTTTGCCATTTAAGTGCGTCATTAATTTCAAGGGCTTGATAATACTCTGTAAGAGCCTCCTCCTTCTTGCCTTCTGTAAAGAGGATATCTCCATGTATAACGTAACTCATCATATTTTTGGTATTCCCTGCAAGAGATATTTTGATCATTTCACGAGCCTTATCTATATCTCCTTTCTCAAAATATAAAGCAGCTAAACCATCATAGCCCAATCCAAGTTGATTATTATCATTTACTATTAACCCTTCAAAGATTTTCAGCGCTTCCTGAGATTTTCCTGATTTATAAATTTTATAAGCATCTTCATATTGTTTAACCAGAGAGGTGTTTTCAGGGTCTGTGAAGAAAGAATAATCAATTCCAGAATTATCGAAAAGCCAATTGAACCATGTAAGGTATCCAAGCATAAGAATAACAGGAATCCCTAGTATTAGAGAATATTTCCTTAAATTTACAGCAAAGCCAGTGAGAGTGTTTGATGAAGTGTCCGGTAAATAGGTTCTTTTTGCCTCATCAAGAATTTTTTCTTCTTTTGTTGCAATTGTAGTAGCCGGATCACCATAATGTATATAGCTTGCCCATAGAAGATCTCCTAAATCTCTTTCCTTAAGCACCTCATTTTTGGCTTTCTGGAGAGATTTTCCGATGCTTTCCCCAATAATTAATTCTTTATAAAATTTAGAGGCGAAACTTGCACTTCCTTCATCGTGAATAACCCATAAAGGGCCTATAAAGTTCTGGACACCTGACATAAGAAAACCGTTTCCTATCCCAAATGTCTTTTCTTCATATAGATATCCTGATTCCCAATTGGTAGTGGCCACTGATTGACAAGCGTTGGAGAATACAAGGAGGGGGCTTGTATCCATCCGTCCCATTTCTTGTGAGGTTAGTATTCCTTCCTTAAGAATCCATCCACTTCTTTCAGGATTCTTTTCATCAAAAAAAGCATGGCCAATGTAATGGATTAGATCCTTGTTTTTCATTTCTGAAATCAAGCTTAGTTTATCAGCCTGCCTTCCTCCAATCAGTTCAATTTCTATATTGAGATTGTCTTCTAAGATCGCACATAGAGATTCAGCTTCATGCTGGGCATGTTTAAGGCTTTCTGTTGGGTCGATGATGATAAGCATTTTCAAGAGGGCTTGACTATCTTTTCTATTTTGTCTTTTCCGAAGGACTTGATCTGTGCGAACTTGTCTGCCAATCATAAATTTTATGGTTAAGAAATCTTTCCCATCGAAACAGAGTTCCCATGGAATGTAGATCAATTGATCATCAAGTTTTAAATAAAGTTCTGTATTCTTTCCTTTTTGCAAATCTCTTTGAACATTTGCAGGTAAAAGTTGTGTGAACAGGATGCTTCCTATCTTCTTTAATTCCTCCTGAACGATCTTTCCAGCTTTGTGGTCCATCTCATAAAACATCTTATTTGCAAGAAGCGTAATCCGGTTGATCTCTCTACAAATTCCATCTAGAAATTCTTTTTCAACATTAATTTCGCCTTTTGAGGAGATAGGCCCCTTTTCCACTATGTCTACAATGTTTGTATTTCCATGACGATATATAGTTATGTACTTAGGCATATTTGCCAATAGAAACAACCTCCTTATTGTTTTTCGAGTGGTAAAAAACTAAATCTCATTTCTAAATCTTCCTTGGGGATTTTGATCGTATAATAACCCATGGTTATATTGGGGAATTCGGCTTTGCCATGGTTTGAAGTGTTCCTGGAGAGAAGGAGTCGGTTATCCATGTAGAGGGTAATTCTTGCTTTCTTTAATGGGATTTCATCTTTCATTATAAAAACTTTCATTGATGCCCTAATACCTTCCCCGCGAATAAGCTCAACCTTGATATTAATATTTTCTATCTTTTGCTCAATACTAAGGATTTCCTCTTTTTCTTCCATTCCTTTTCTGAAGGCATGCGCAGGGATAAGATTGTTGCCAATGTTTACTTCAACGCCTTCTGGTAAAAGGTTGGTCTTAATAAGTTTTAAACCTCTTTCTGTAAGAGATATTATGTATTCGGTAACCTTTTTTTGGGTTGATACGGTTCTCTTTCTTTCTGATACCAACTTAATAACTTTCTCTATTAATTCTGCCGGAACAAGAGAATTTTCATCTTGTGACATTGCCCTTAAAGATCTCTTAAAATGTACAACCTCCCTTAGGCAAGGATCACAATCAATCAGGTGTTTCTCTATTACTGATTTCTCACCACCAATAAGGGCGCCTACCGTATAGTTATAAAGCTCCTGATCTTTTGGACATTCTTTAGTATTTTGTTCTTTTGTCATAACATCATGCTTTCCATATAACCACAGTTTACATTTACATATAATTAATAAATAATTTTAAGAAATTTGTTGTTCTCTGCTCTATAAGTCATTTAATACCTCATTTAATCTGGACCTGGCATTCTTAATCTTTGATGACACTGTTCCTACCGACACATTGAGAAGTTTAGCTATTTCCCTATAAGATACCTTAGGGGAAGCCTTTCGATATTTCTTCAGGAGTTTTTCCTTCTGTTTCTTTCTCCATAATACTTTTCTTTCCAGTTCATTCTTATTAATAACCAATTGTTCTACTTCTATGGTACTTGTAAACTTATTATTCTTTAGTTTCTTAATATGCTTTTCATAGATAAGTATCCAGTAGTTAATCTTATCCAATTCCTCTCTCTTCTTTTTGTAAAGTTCATAACGTTTTGATAAGGATTCTTCCAGATTTAATATATTTTCCGTAGTCTCTTGCAGATTCCTTCCTGAAATTCTTGAAATGACCCTAATATCTTCAGATTCTATGTCAATCTCCGAAAATGAGATAAGCTTAAGATATATTCTTTCTTCATCATCCAACCTTTTTATGACGGCCTCAATCCTACTTAGCTCTTCTTTTTCCTCTATTTCCTTCTTTGGGGTTGGTATAGGATCTTTCAGAATATCTTTCATTACCATTTCACCTCCTCCCTCCTTGCCTTGGAGCGGGGAATCTATGGAATCTATGGAATATATGGACATCTCAACATCCGGTTTGCGTATCCATTCTCTAAAAAGATGATCTAATATTAGAAACTGAAAAGAACGGATTTGACACTCTCCACGAAATGTAATAAACCTCTTATAGATTCTATCCTTCTCAAAACAGTAACAGTAAAAGTCTGCAGCCATTTCTTCGTCTAGCTTATGAACCTTTATAGGAAAATTATAAATATCTTCTCCAAAGACATCCTGGAATTCCCTTACAGCTTGAATATCTCCTTTACAACAAAGGCTTAAAAGGTTCTTTAAATCTTCCAGTTCCAGTATATGTCTCCTTTATATCTTATATGATGATTATTTTTAGATAACTGTTTAAATAATTAGAAGAAAATAGACCTAAATAAAAAGTAAAATTAGCTATTATAAGCGTTATTTAGATAGAGGGAAAGTACGGTTCAAAAATACCTGTTTTTGCTAAGATACCAAGTTTATATAAAAGATATTTGAAACTCCATTAG
>JBHHYW010000207.1:0-5344 GCA_046757745.1 Candidatus Scalindua sp. | reverse complement strand
TACACTTGGGACTACCGATGCTACTGCTATAGAGCATGTAGCGAAATGGTTTCCAAGAGGACCAATAAAAGTAGTCAAAGCAGGTTCTTTTACCCTTGCCACACTAAACGGTTCTGGTGTTGATAAGATAGATGCAAGGCTAAAAGTTAGAGGTGCTTCAGCCTCTTTGGCGGCTTCATGGAATGCTTTTGCTTCTGCGCCAGAGAGTTTTGCTTCTGATGAAAGCATGACAGCAGCTAATGTCAAGGCAGGAGAATACTTGTCAATCAGAACTGGTACTCCAGAGACCGACAAAGGTACAGCCAAGAATACCAGTACTACAACTGGTACTCTTGCATTTTTTGTTGATTACAAACCGTTATACAGTCCAAAATGGAAGGCGTAAATGAAGATTGTAATGGTAAGTAATCATGCTTGTGTCAGGATGCACAAGATGGCACTCCCCCTAATTGAGGGGGGGGTGCATGATATTCATCTTCTTGCTAATAGACAAACATCTTTCTCGGAATGTTACACAACATTTGGGCATTGGTTAGAGATTAGTCAACTTGCAGCTTTTATTAAGCTGCATGCTAAAGATACCGATGTATTTCATGTACACAATGAACCAAGTTGGTTTGTAACTCTTATTAAAGAAATATGTGATGTACCTGTTGTATTGGACATTCATGATTCGTTTTTGGCAAGAGTAACACCAGAGCAGCAGGAAGAAGTTCAAAATTCAGGAAAAACATTAGTTAGGATAACTGCTGAAGAAAGAAATAACTTTCAACTTGCAGATGCTCTTGTATTTCCAAGCAGTTCATTTGCAGATTTAGTAGCAAGCGAATTTGGTTTACAGCAGCCAAGCATAATATTGCCTTCGTATATGCCAAGAAGAATGTACAGATATAACATTCAAGATTGGCTTGGCGGATTAGTATATGAGGGTAAGGTTCAGGTAAACTGTGATAGTAGGGTTAACTGGGGTTTTAGATATTGTAATTATGAAAAATTAGCACATAAATGTAATGACATAGGTATGGATTTCCATATCTATGGTGGTCGCAATGATAAAGAATTTATGAGTATCTATAATAATACAGCATTTGTTCATGAACCTTATGTGTTTGATCAATTGATAAAAAACATAGCAAGACATGATTGGGGATTAGTGGGCAATATTATGCCTACCTCTGAATGGAATATTGCCATGCCAAACAAGCTGTTTGAATATATAGCGGCAGGCGTACCAATTGTGTCTATTAATGCTGATACATGCAGTAAATATATAGAAAAACATGGTATAGGGATAAAAGTAGAGAGCATGGAAGAGCTTGCTACAAGGTGGAGCGAGCACAGAGAAACCAGAAAAAATCTTTTAAAAACCAGAGTAAAATTTTCGATGGAGGAAAATATAGATGAGCTTATCAATCTCTACGCCAAAGTCGTTTAGCAGTGAATATTGGGAAAAGACATGGCGGGAAAGAATATCTAAAGATAAAGTTACCATGAATGGTGAAAAACTAAACTTTATTACTACCATGTTATGGCAGAGAACCCAATACATTGAATCCGTTAAACTGGATATAGGTTGTGGGTCAGGTATTCATGCACTTAGGATGAAAAACCTAAATCCATTATGGGTTAAAAGCTGGACTGGTATAGACGAAAGTAAGTTTGCTGTGGATTGGGGTAAGTCTAAGGGCTTAAACATGATTCATGGGGATGTTATAACCACAGAATTTGATAGAAAATTTGACCTTTTTTTGTTGTTGGATGTTTTAGAACATATAACAAGTCATGAGCTTCTTGCAATAAAAATGAAGGGGATAGCAAAAGATAAGTTTTCTGTTTTTGGAAATATTCCCCTATATAGAAGTCAGCACTCTGAAGAATTTGAAAGATATATGGACATTAATGTTTTAATGAAATTCCTAAAAGATTTAGGGTGTAATAATTTCTGGCATGATATTTATGGGATAAAGGGTTATCCATATATGGTTTTTGAGGCTTGCGTATGAAAGTTGATATAATAACACCATTTAAAATGCAATGGCTGGAAGGATACAAGAAGGTTTTTAGTCAATGCAGTATTTTTAACTCACCTTTTGAGTTTATTGATGATGGAGAGATAAAGATATTTATGTGGTGTAATCAGGATACAGTTGATTATGTCAATAAGTATGGGCATTTGTATAAAATAGTGGTGTTCATTAGAAGATATGAATATTACACTTACTGGATTGAAAATATCAACTGGAAAAATGTAGATGCTGTTATTTGTGTTAATGATTTTATTGCCGAAGGAATAGAACAAAGAGCAAACAGAGTAAAACCATTTGTAATCTATAACGGTATCTTACCTGAATTGTGGAGATATAAAGAAAGAAAACACGGTAAAAAAATAGCGATGGTTGGATATATCAACCAGAAAAAAAATCTACCGTTAGCAATTCAGATATTAAGTAAATTGCCAAAAGACTATGAGCTTCATCTTGCTGGTGAGATTCAATGTTATGCTACTATGGATTATCTGTCTGAGTTATCAAGAAGTCTTAAGAGAACCATTGTCTATCATGGTCATCAGGATAATATTAATTTATGGCTTGATGCAATAGATGCAAATTATGTTTTAAATACAGCTATATCAGAAGGCAATCCCAACAATATTATTGAGGGTATGGCAAAAGGAATCAAGCCTATTGTACATTGTTGGGCTGGGGCTTATGAACAATTTGGTGAATATGTATATCGAACTATTGATGATGCTGTGGAAATGATTGTTAATGGTGAATATTGTTCAAAAGAGTACAGAGAGATAGTAGAACGAAAATTTGGATTTAAACAGTATCAGAAAGTAAAAGAAGTGGTTGATAATCTATGAGAAAGTTTCCAAATACAAAACTGATAAAACCTGAGCTTAGTTGTTTGCTGGATTGTGAATTAAGTAATTTTGCGGTAATTTATCCTTTTGTTTATATTGGTAATAATAGCAAAGTAGGAGAAAAAACCGTAATAAAACCCCATGTTACGATAGGTGATAATGTAATGATTGGGGACAATGTAAAAATTGAAAGCTATGTTACGATAGGTGATAATGCAAAGATTGATAACAATGTTACGATAAATAGTCATTCATGTATTAAAGAGGATGTAGTAGTCAATCGTAATGTGGTAGTTAATATGGGAGGGTATGTTAATACATATATTCCTCCAAACAGAACTTGGCAATCTACTTTTGCAGCAGACCATATCATAAAAAGAAGAAAGCCGTTAGAAAAACCAGATGAAAAGAGAAGTAAGATTATAAGTAAGGGTATGGCAACTAAATATATCCTAAAAGATGGAAGGATGATTCTGAGGAAAAAGTATGAAGCAGGCAGGAGTAGGAAATAAATCAGTTATTGTTCATAGGTTTGGTGCTATAGGTGATTTCATAATCACTACTCCCATCTATCCGTTACTAAAAAAAGAAGGATGGAATGTTACTTTGAATACCACAAAAAGGGGCATGGAAATATTAAAACATAATCCCTGTATTGATAAATTTAGATTACACAATTCATCAATAAAGCCTAACGAAGAACTGGATAAGTACATTCAGGAATTAGGTAAAAATTATGATAGAACTATTGATCTTTGTGAGTCAATAGAGGGCACATTAAGCAAAGTGGAATGGAGAGATGATTTCTTCTGGTCTAAAGAAAAAAGGCATAAGGAATGTAATGTTAATTTCTATGATCGTACTCTTGAAATTGCAGGATATAAGAACCTGAATGGGTATAATAGAAATGGCAGACTTTACTTCTCAAGGTTAGAAGAAATGATGGTTAAAGATATAAGGAAAAAGCACAAAAAGCATTTTCTTATATTATGGTCGTTAGCGGGATCATCTGCGCATAAGGCATATCCTTTTGCTGAATATGCAGCAAAAATAATCATTAATAGATATCCTGAAGCATTTATAATAACTGTTGGTGATGCTATTTGTGAGTTGATTGAACCCAAAGGCGTAAGGATCAAAAATTGTAGTGGGAAATGGGGTATTAGAAAGTCATTATTAATGACTAAATATGCTAATTTAGTGATAGGTACTGATACTGGATTAATGCATGGGGCTGGAAGTTTTGATACTCCAAAGATATTGTTACTATCATCAACAACACATGAAAACATAAGCAAATATTGGGCAAATGTTGTTACTTTATCTGCAAATGTAGAATGTCAACCTTGTCATCAGTTACATTATAATATGAAATATTGTATATTGGATGCCAAGTTAAAAACCCCTATATGTATGACAAAACTAAAAGTCAAAGATGTTTTAGATGCAGTAGATAAAGTATATCAAGATTGGAGAAAAGAAAGATATGACAGCACCAACAATGCCAACAGCAGACAGTATTGTAATTGAAGCCTTAAAAAAGGCTAAAAGCAATTACACTCAGGCTGATGTCAATAGGGCAAAAGAAGAATGGCTTGAGGAAGTAAAGCAGGATATTTGGGAAATGAGTAGTAGACTTAAGGCGTTACATACAACAACAATACTCGTAACAGTCCAAAATCAAGCCAAATATCCGTATCCTACAGATTTCTCAAGTGATTTGTCTATGACAGCTATGCATGGTGCTGTAAGGGATACTGCACAAGGTGGTTCATCTAATAGCGTTACCTTGTCAGCATCTGAAACTGTTTCAGATAGCGGGATATTAGGGCATAATATCTTGATATATGATGGAACAGGTAAGGGAAGTTTGTCTCAATGCTATAGTTATAACTCAACAACAAAGGTGGCATCTGTAAATCCTGATTTTAGCGTTGCACCTGATAGTACATCTAAGTATATGATTGTAGATGAATATCATCCATTAGATGAGTTATCTTTATGGGAATATTCAAGATATACTAATCCAACAGACAGAGGTACGCCTCATGCCTTTCTGCCTCAAGGAGATTCAAACGATTTTGAGTTTACCTTGTATAAAGTACCTTACCACTCTTCAGGCGTACCTTATGGATTAAAATTAGTATATTATGCTGATTTGCTGGAGATAGATTTAGATTCCACTCTTATGTTAACTTTATACAAAAGGTGGAGAAATGTTTTTTTACAGGGCATATATATAAGGGCTTTACAAGGCATTGATGATAATCTTTATCGTACAGAAGAAGCAAAATATGGCAACAAACTAAGGTTTCTCATATCAAGGGAAACCTATGGACTGAATTTAAGTAATTTACAGGTTAAATTTCAGTAATATAAACAAGTAAGATGGTTCATAGCGAACCCGATAAAAGGAGGTTTCAAAAATGGGAAGAAGATATTCAAGTGACGGTAATCAAAACGCAGCAGCAAGCACAA
>JBHHYW010000206.1:0-5350 GCA_046757745.1 Candidatus Scalindua sp. | reverse complement strand
GACGAGCGTAAGCGTATTCTTCTGAATAATATTTATGGAGTGGATATTGACCATCAGGCCGTAGAGGTGACAAAGCTCTCACTCCTGCTTAAGGTGCTTGAGGGAGAGAATGAGCAGACGTTAAACCGTCAACTAATGTTGTTTCAAGAACGAGTATTGCCGGACCTGCACAACAACATCAAATGCGGCAATTCATTAATTGGCCCTGACTATTATCACGGCAAACAGATGACACTGCTCAATGAAGACGAAATGTTCCGCATTAACGTCTTTGATTGGAAAACAGAGTTTCCTGAAATCATGAAGAATGGAGGGTTTGACGCTGTAATTGGAAATCCACCGTATGGAGCTTTGATAACGAGCGACGAGATAAAATATCTAAGCGAACAATTTAACTTTCAACAATATTCGCTTGATACCTATTTTCTCTTTATAGAAAAGGCTTTAACTTTATTAAAAGATTCTACCCTATTGGGAATTATTATTCCAAATACATGGTTACTAAACCTTCAGACTGATAAGATAAGAAGTTATATCTTTGAGGAGACACAGATTGAGCAAATTGTTCACTATCGTCATCCAGTATTTCCCAAAGCTACAGTTGATACAGAAATAGTTATTCTTAGAAAAGGCTTACCTAAACCAAAACACAAAATGTTGATTACTATTGTTCAGAAAGATAATAAAACCAGCCAATACGGAATCAACCAACATAAGTGGCGAGAAAGTAAGGGTAAACCAGTAAATGTTTTTGAACGTCCTGAGTATGAGCCATTAGTAAAGAAATTGTGTTGTCACTCATTCCTTGATCACATATGCCTTATAACTCAAGGCACTAAACCGTTTCAGACTGGGAAAGGCAAGCCCCGTCAAACTAAAGAGATTGTTAAGGAAAAGCCTTTTGTTTCCGAAACAAGGAAAGATGATAGCTTCCGTCCACTCCTTCGTGGTAGCCTTATCGGTAAATGGCAAAACCGATGGAACAATAATTATTGGATAAGCTTTGGTGATTGGCTTGCAGAACCTCGTTATTCAGCAAATTTTGATACTGTAGAAAAGATAGTAATTCGTCAAACTGGAGATTCACTTATAGCGACATTGGACAGACACCAATTTGTAGCACGAGACAATTTATATACAATTGTATCCCGTAATGAAGGAATCAGACTAGCATATATCTTAGGTTTACCCAACTCGTGTCTTTTAAATTGGTATTATCAGAAAATTATAAATCCTGAGCAAGGTGAAGCACTTGCACAGGTGAAGCGAGGACACATCGCAAGACTTCCCATCCGTACTATCGACTTCAAGAATCAAAACGACAAAGCCCACCATGACAAGATGGTTTCTTTGGTTGACCAGATGCTGGACTTTCACAAACAATTAGCTCAAGCAAAACTTCCACAAAAGAAAACAGTCCTCAAGCGTCAAATTGTGGCAACAGACAGGCAAATTGATGAACTGGTTTACGAATTGTATGACTTAACTGAGAAAGAGATTAAGATTGTGGAGTCAGAGTCATAACAGTTTAAACTTTAAATGACAGCATTCTTAAAGAGTAATGTAAATAAGAAATTTTTGTATCAATTGATAGTTTGGACAAGACAGAAAAAAGCACCAAAAGAAAACGGACAGATAAGCAAATCCTTATCCTTGATAATATCAACAAAGAGCTAGACAGAGGCAATGAAACCAAGAGATAGAATGGCTCGCGAGTCAATATTAATCAGGCTGCCCGAGAATAAGCTTTTGGGGCGTTCGAGGAGGCGTTGTCAATTTTTTAGATTTTGAGTGCTCGGAAAGCCTGTAATGCTTTAACTTTTACTTTTCATAAGGGACAGTGAAAATTGAACAAATATATTGAAATAACTGTACCTCCAGGCAAGAAAATTCCAACGATTGAGGTCTATGAATCGTTGTTACTTCCTGACGAAATTCAGGACGACTATTGCAGGATAAATCAGTTTGGAGGTGTTACCTCGGAGGACAAAGAGGTTCTATTTGTTGTCCAAACTGATGATAACCACTTTAGCCTGCTTCCTGGCCCTGAGTTTTCACCACGCTTATATCGTGGACAAAATAATTTTCATAAAGAATGTGTTCCTATGTTATTTAGGAAGCCGATAACAAAGATAAGATACTTGACCGATTTGCTGAAGAAATATGAATTTTATAAATTAATGGCTGGACATCCCATTGTCAGGTATCTACAAGATTGGTGTATTGACGGCAAGTGCTTCAAAACTGACTTGGAGGGGCTGTCTGCACATTATGAATTCGCTACACCGATGATGGATGTTACCAAGTCTAAAGACGTTGCAATGTTTTTTGCCTTGTGCGAAAAGAATAAGAAAATCAATCGATATGAGCCCATAACGGATGAAAATCGTAAGATAGTTTTGTACACTGTTAATCTAAAAGCTTTGTTTGAAAACAGAAATTCTGATTTTCATGTAATTGGTTTTCAGGCATTGCCCCGCCCTGATGCACAGAAGGCATATTCCCTTTTCATAGGACACAATCACAATTTCAATACACGTTCTTTTATCAGTCACAAGATATTCAGGGTTAATCGCAAACAATCAGAAAAATACTTTGAGATGTTTGAGGGAGGCTCAAAGCTTTTCCCAAATGATTTTGTTGATGATATGGCGTGGAAAATCAGACAATCCAAGGAGATTGACAGGGATGTCTTGGAAGTATGTTTTGAGAGGCATTTGATTCCCAAGGTTTGGGCAAACACGGCAGAGGTTTGCAAATTCCTTAAAGAATTTGGATATAAGGTTAGTGAGAAGCACTTGGAATTCACCGATGATGCGAAAAGAAAAATTATCGAAAAGTGGAATAACAACCCCCTATTGTATATCGACAGGGTGAAATGTCGATTTGTTGCGGAACCTAAATAGACGCGGGACAAAATAGGGGACAAAATAGGAACAGCGACTGTTTTATCATCAGGAAAAGGAAGTTACCTCATGCTGGTACAATCTTGCCCGCCTGTACCTATTCGGGCAGGCAGATTGGACCAATAGTTTTATAAACAAGAAATGTTTCGATTCAGGATGTAAGTCGCACCGAAGGCAGATCCCTCCAGAGGTGGGTATGTGGATTGTCTAAGGGTCGACCTCAGGCGACCGCTTAATGCGTAACCTGAACCGGCAAGAAAATCCTTACTTTCGTAAGGAGTCCAAAATTGGAATCCCGCCAGGGCGGACGTGGACGCTTCTCGAAAGAGAGGAATTTGCCTTACTTTTGTATGAAGCCCAAATAGTAGGGGTTATCTTTCAGCAAAGCCAATACAGGTGACGACTATTGCCGCCCGGTTTTAAATTGTTTTCCCTGTAAACATCTGGTAAATTTTAACGTAAATCTTTTACCTGGCAGTTTGCCGCGTTGGATCACAACGTAAACCAAAAACAGAGTAACAGTCTAGTTCCTGAAATAGAAGGAGGAGAAAAAGATGACAAATGTAGAAGCCGTAGAAAAAGAGATAGAAAGGTTTACCCCAACGGAATTAGCGGAATTCCGGCGCTGGTATGCCAACTTCGACGCAGACGCCTGGGACGAACAAATCGAAGCCGATGCGGCATCCGGAAAGCTTGAAGTGCTTGCTGAGGAAGCGCTTGCTGAATACGAAGCAGGGAAGGCAAGAGAGATTTGAAAAATTATGCATCAACCAGGTTTTGGATATGTTTCGACTCTCTGCCGAAGGAAATCCGGAAACTCGCGTACTACAATTATGCATTGTTGAAGGAAGATGCGGCGCATCCCTCGCTACATTTCAAACCGGTTGGCAGAGGTCGTTATCGAAGTGTTCGGGTTGGTTTGCATTATCGAGCCCCCGGCGTTCCTGTTCCTGACGGTATACAATGGTTTTGGATTGGAAGCCATGCTGAATATGACAAGCTATTAAGCAAACTTTAGGGGATGTTGAAATTCTAACAGCAGCAACCGTTTTCTCGTCATGGCCAAAAGACCTCATGTATCATGCTGATTAAAATAAGAAATTCTTATATTAATAGTTGTGTAGTTTTTAACTTACAGCAGCATTTAACGCTTGACGTTACACGTTATTGTAGTTTATACTTCTTACATGATAAGGTCGTTTAAATGCAAAGAAACGGAAAAAATATTCAATCGTTTTTTTTCACGCAAGCTTCCTCACGACATTCAACGAATTGCATTACGAAAACTAAGAATGCTGAATAGAGCTAAAAAATTAAATGACTTGAAAGTTCCACCATCAAATCACCTTGAGGCATTACATGGTAATAGAAAGGGACAACATAGTATTCGAATAAATGATCAATGGAGAATTTGTTTTAGATGGTCTGATGGTGAAGCAAGAAACGTTGAAATAACCGATTATCATTAGGAGGTTGTATAATGAGCACAAAAAAAATAAAACCAATCCATCCTGGAGAAATACTTTTGGAAGAATTTCTGAAACCAATGGGGTTAAGTCAAAATCAAATGGCCAATGATATTGGTGTTCCTCCACGCAGAATCAATGAAATAGTACACGGAAAACGCAGAATTACAGCTGATACAGCACTTCGCTTAGCACATTATTTCAAAATGTCACCACAGTTTTGGCTTGGTTTGCAAATGGATTACGACCTCGACATTGAAGAAGATAAATTTTCAAAGCGACTTGAAAAAGAAGTAAGTATTTACGAAACAGTTCACCGCGCCTGATCAATAGTTTTATAAACAAGAAATGTTTCGATTCAGGCTGCAGAGCTAAGCTCAGCTTTGCAAGCCCGAACCAGCAAGACGAACCAATGTCGAGGGTTTCGGTGTGAGGACATACCGAAACATTTACACTGGTGTAGGAAATGACAGTTTACGCTTTAAATGACACCATTCTTGAAGTAATATAAATAAGAAATTCTTACATTAATAGTTATGCATAAAATAAAAAGGTGAAATTATGCAAATAGAATTATCTAAAAAGGAATACAAAAATTTAATTGATATGATTCAAATAGCAGAATGGGTCATGAATGCTCACAAAATAAAAAAAGATCCTTCTATAGAAAAATATAGCAAACTTGAACAAAAGATCTATTCATTTGCAGACAAGATGGGATGTGAAAATCTTATAGAATATGACAAAGAAATGAACGAGTATTTTCCTACAAAAGAATTGGACGAAGGGCAAGGCATGCAATACATTGATGAATATGATAACGATTCTTTCTGGGATGAATTAATAGATCGTCTTGTTGCTAGAGATATTATTAAAAAAATTGGTGAAAAGAAAGCTCGTAAGCTAACCTTTGAAGAACGCCTGGAAGCCGAAGAACCTTTAAGAGAGAAATACAGCATTGAATTCGAACAAAATGGA
>JBHHYW010000205.1:0-5354 GCA_046757745.1 Candidatus Scalindua sp. | reverse complement strand
GCTATATATAAAATGACCGGATTCCCTGCTCAAAAGCTGGGACTTAAGGACAGGGGGGTTTTAAAAGAAGGGTTTTCTGCTGATATAACTATTTTTGACCAGGGAGCAATTACAGAAAAAGCAACATTTACAAACCCGCATAATTACTCTAAAGGTATCAAGCATGTTTTCGTAAATGGAAAACTAACTATTAAAGATGGTAAGCACGAAGGCGTTGTGAATGGCGAGATTCTAAAGAAATAAATTTTAAGCCGGGATACACTTTAATATAAACGAATAAGTAACGATTATCATATTGATATTGACACCAAATTATATTACTATTAAGAAAATTTAAACTACTGATTATTATACATTTAATCGGGTTCTTATACCAAAAAGGAGGTCTTTGTGTACAGTAAAAGAAGGAATATTAAAAAACATTTTTTGACACTGATGATTACGATATCTGCTTTTTCATTAATCCTGGGATACGTGGGTTCAACGGGTAGTGTTAAAGCGGCAACGGGCCCTGGAGAATTAGAACAATCTTTAATGCTTGTTTCCGAAGAAGTCAAATTGTCAGTTGTATCCATCACTACTGTAAAGGTTTTCAAACATCCTTCTACTGGAGGCGGAGGATTTCATGGAGATCAGTATGGCCGCGGCCCCGGCGACAGACGTGGCAGGAGGGGAAATCCGTTTGATGATTTTTTTGACAGATTTATGCCAAAAACTCCGCCAAAGGGAGAGTACAAAACACGAAGCCTTGGTTCCGGTGTAATAGTCAGGATCGATGATGGAACAGGGTACATCCTGACTAATAACCATGTCGTTGCAGACATGGACGAGTTGAAGGTTAAACTCAGTGACAAGAGAGAATTTGATGGGGAGGTTGTTGGAACAGACGAACAGACAGATTTGGCGGTAATAAAGATTGAGGGAGAGAATCTGGTAGCCGCAAAGATGGGAGATTCTGATAAATTGAGGCAGGGTCAGTGGGCGATTGCAATTGGCAACCCTTTTGGCCTCAATCATACCGTCTCAGTTGGTGTGGTAAGTGCGATTGGCAGGTCTGGAGTTGGGATCGCAAATTATGAAAATTTCATTCAGACCGACGCAGCGATTAATCCTGGAAATAGTGGGGGCCCATTATTAAACATTGATGGAGAGATTATAGGCATCAATACTGCAATCTTCACCCGTTCGGGCGGTTATCAGGGAATTGGATTTGCCATACCGGTAAACATGGCAAAGGCGGTACTTAGAGATCTGATTAATACAGGAAAGGTTACCCGCGGCTGGCTGGGCGTTGCCATCCAGAATATGGACGCATCACTTGCAGAGCAATTTGGCGTAGCTGTTACCGAAGGTGTATTGATAAGTGATGTGCAGGATGATTCCCCGGCCAAGGAAGCGGGCTTCGAAAGAGGCGATATATTAATCGAGTATGATAATAAGGCAATGGGTGACGTTAATCAATTGCGTAATGTTGTCGCTCAAACTGAGATCGGCAAAGAAACCAAAGTCAAAGTATTGAGAAAGGGTAAAGAAGTTGTTTTAACGGTGAAAATAGGCGAACAACCGTCAGATCTGTTCGCTACAGGGAGGACGTCTATCGGCAGGGACCTGGGTATGTCAGTGCAGAATTTAACGGAGGAATTGGCAAAAAGTTTTGGTTTTGAAGGTGAAAACGGTGTAGTGGTTTCTGCTGTAGAACCAGGTAGTCCTGCTGCTCAAGCTGATGTAAAAGAAGGAGATTTAATAAAAGAAGTTAATCGCGAAAAGATTAATAGCATAAAAGAATTCAGAGAGGCTTTGAAGAGTACTGAAGAAGGCAAAGATATTCTATTATTACTAAGAAGAGGCATGCATACGCGTTTTGTGATAATTAAGAGTAAAGTAGAGTAGCAGGTTTTTCTAATGTGACAGTAGTTACTATAATAAAATATTTAGCCTCGTTACCAGAGTACGGTAACGGGGCTTATTTTTTTGCCGAATCTTCAAAGAGAGGTGAAAGGTCTTGCAGCCTTTTAATTATTGGTTCCAGTTTTTCAAGAATGTAATCGATTTCGTCATCCGTGCTGTATTTGCTTAAACTAAACCTGATTGCTCCCCTGCTTGTGGCAGGAGGAACCCCCATAGCCTGCAGGACATGAGATGGTTCTGCAGAACCTGTTGTACATGCCGAACCTGAGGAAGAAGCAATGCCGGCCATATCAAGCAAAAGCAGGATCGCCTCTCCTTCAATATATTCGAAGCCTACACAACACGTATTTGGCAGGCGGCCACTATTTTCTCCAATTATTACTACATTAGAAATTTTGTCTTTAATACCTTTTTCCAGTTTGTCCCTGAGACGCCTGACTTTTGTCTGTTCTTCTTTTACAAATCCTTCTGCTAATTCGCAAGCCTTGCCCAACCCGATAATATAGGGAACATTTTCTGTCCCGCTCCTTCTATTATCTTCCTGGTGGCCGCCAATAAGCAAAGGGTCAATCCTTACTCCTTTTCGTATATACAATACGCCGACCCCTTTTGGTGCGTGAAGCTTGTGCCCGGATATTGACATGAGGTCGACATGGTTGTTCTTAAGATTTACGGGGATCTTGCCAATTGCCTGTACGGCATCACAGTGAAAAAGAACACCTTTTTCTTTAACTATTTTACCAATTTCTTCGATGGGAAATATTACACCCGTCTCATTATTTGCATGCATGATAGAAACAATAGCCGTAGTATCTTTTATGGAATCTCGTAACTCATCCAGGTCAAGCATTCCATCCTTATCAACGCCAAGTTCTGTTACTTCATAGCCTTGCTTTCCAAAGTATTTGCACACATTCAAAACCGCCGGGTGCTCTACCTTCGTTGTAACGACATGTCTTCTTTCAGGATGTGCTTCCAACGAACAGTGTATGGCATTGTTGTTACTCTCAGTTCCACAACTTGTAAATACGATCTCAGATGTATCTGCTCCAATAATATTTGCAACCCTTTCTCTGGCAAGGTCCATCTTGGTTGCAACCTGCCTTCCAAAAGTATGTATGCTTGACGGATTGCCGTAGTATTCCTTAAAATACGGCAGCATCTCTTCCAAAACCTCATCATCAACTCTCGTTGTGGCGTTACTATCAACGTAAACCAGTTTCATTCGTAAATCTCCATGTCAGGGTTTGAAAAAAAATAACTTTATTTTTATCGCGCTCAGGTTTAGGTTAGATTTGGTCGATCTGATCGAACCGAACCGGAAGCCCAGCCATAGCTGCGTTGAGTATCCTGCGAGTGAAGATCGGACAAAGATGGCCTGAAAATGCGATGCGAGAATGTAAAGTTATTTTTTCTCGAACCCTCAATATAAATCAGTGCGTCTATGCTCAAATAAAGGTATCTCTGCTCTTACCTCCTCCAGTAAACTTAAATCAACCTCAGCCGTAATTACATTCTCACTCTCTTTTGCTTTTGCCAAAACCCTTCCCCACGGATCCACTATCATGCTTTTCCCGTAGCAGGTTATATTATTCGGACTGGCCCCTATCTGATTTGCAGCGACTACAAAAACCTGATTCTCAATGGCGCGAGCTATAACCAAGGGCTCCCAGTGATACTCTCCGGTAGTCGACGTAAATGCGGAGGGAATGAAAATAATCTTTGCTCCGTTTAATGCCAGAGACCTGAAAAGTTCACAGAATCGCAAGTCATAGCAAATGCTCAAGCCTGCCTTAACATCTCCCATATTTGCGGTAACTATTCCCTGGCCTGCAACTACATTCTCTGATTCTTTATATCTTATCTTGTCCTGTATATCAACATCAAAAAGATGAACCTTTGCATACCTTGCCAGGATTTCACCGCTTCTTCCAACTATTACGGATGTGTTATGAACCTTGTTCTCTTCAACCTTTTCAAATATGCTTCCACACACTATATAAATTCCGTGTGCTCGTGCTTTATCCGACAAAAAATTAATGGTATCTCCCGGTATCTCTTCTGCATTTTCTACCATAATCTTTGTATGGCCACAGCAGTTAAACATCTCCGGCAGGACTACAACGCCCGCACCGTCTTTAACGGCATTATCAATATACGTGCCTGCCAATTTTAAGTTTCTGCTTTTATCCTCGTTTGAACAGAACTGAACGGCAGCCACTATGAATTTGTTTCCTAATCCATTTTCTAATTCTGTCATATAAAATTTATCTTTCTCACAACTTGCTACTGATTACCTTCGCTACCTGATCCGTTATTTTATCGAAATATTCATTCCTGGATTTAATATCCGCAAATTCGTGTTTGTCAATTGTAATTGGTTTATGGTAGTAGACAGATATTTTCCCGGGGCGTGGTATTAGTCTATGTCTTGAGAATATCTCATAGGCACCTACTATTGTGACCGGAACAATTCTGGCATTTGTTTTAAGCGCTAATCGGGCAATTCCCAGTTTGAGTTCTTTAACCTTCCCATCATCACTTCTCCCCCCTTCCGGAAAAATGATTAATGCCTTACGCTTAAACAAGGTTCTAAGGGCGTTAACATAAGCGCTCTTATCGACTCTTGACGATTCTACCGGAAAGGCGCCAAAAAAACGTATTACGCTTCTCAGGATGGGTATGGTAAAAAGCCTTCCCCATGCCATAAATTTTATATCTCTATATACGCCGGTACCCACGATCAACGGATCATAGTAACTTATATGGTTAGACGCTATAATAACAGGCCCGGTGGCAGGGATGTTTTCACTGCCGTGAAATTCAATCCAGTGGAAAATCTTGAAATAGGCAATCGGTATCCATCGTACAAGGCTAAATTTAATATTCGAAATAAACAATTGACACCCACCCTGTACCACAGTAAAATTTCAGACATATGAAGCTGAATGTCTGTCGAAATCTTGCCACAACTAAAAGCTTACATATACTCTTATTACAATAAGAGCAGGGGAAAACTATTCTATTACATACCTTTGATAAATCAAGCGTAAACCCCTGTAAGAGTTTCACTCGGTAATTTTATCAATAACATAAGTTGGTGAGGCAAAAATGCTTAAAGAAAAAATCGGATTTATCGGCGGTGGAAAGATGGGAGAAGCGTTGATTAGGGGAGTTCTCAGGGCAAAACTGAGTTCTGCCGGTAAAATTATCGTCAGTGACGTGGATAAAAAACGTTGTCAACTACTCGAGAAAGAAACCGGGATAAAGACCACGCAGGAGAATAAAAAAATAACATCCGGTTCTGATATCATAATTCTTGCCGTCAAACCAAACGTAATGGGTGATATTCTTGAAGAATTAAAAGGCGGTATTACCCCAAAACATCTGGTTGTTTCAATAGCGGCAGGAATTCCACTAAGTTTTATAGAATCATTTCTAAACAA
>JBHHYW010000204.1:0-5363 GCA_046757745.1 Candidatus Scalindua sp. | reverse complement strand
TCCCTGCCTTGCCGGCAGGCAGGCGAAGTCTGATATCAGGCATCAGCCTTCTGACTCCCTTAATTGTGTTAATACCACGGCAAGTCCCAATATTATGCCCCATTGAAGATGGATCCCATGAACCGTTAAGACTTCTGAAAGGTTATTGAATAAATAAACAATTACCCCTCCCACTAAGCCAACGAAAAGACTATAATTTCCGGTCTTTTCTAATGCCTTCAAGGAACTCACTAAATACTTGACTATACATACTAACCAAAATACAAACGCAGACAATCCCATTATTCCTGTCTCAACAAATATTTGTAAATACAAACTGTGCAAATGGGTTTGTATTAAGGAAACATTTTTAGTAAACTTTGTAATAAGCAACGGATAGTTGCCTATTCCTATTCCAAGGATTATGTCGTCTTTTACCATGTCAAATCCTACTGAATAACACATGGCTCTATGCTCTAACACACGATGCATAAATATAGGTCTAAATCTATCAATGAAACCATCTCTAACATCTGAGAATATGAAGGTAACAGCAAATATTGCAAAGAGTATCACCAATAAAAGGGGAACCTTTTTCTTGGCTTTAGCCAGAAAGAAAAGAAGGATCATGGTCAAAGTTAAAGATATCAAACTCGCTCTAGAAAATGTCAAAAACCAGGCCGCAATTGATAATACAGTAACAATACCTAACGTAATCCTTTCCCATAAAGATACACTTGCCATCAACATACCAAAAAGGACAGGTATTATTAAAGCAACATAACCTGCAAATGGATTCGGGTTACCAAAAAATGAAGAAGCTCTATGCCCAAAAAATATATACCCAACACTATTATAATAGTTAATGATTCCCAATATAGAAACCATGCCCACAGTTAAAAATATAGAATACAAAATCATTCTCATCTTTTTATCATCATTTATCAGATTTATAGTTAGATAATAGATCACAAAAAGCTCCAGCCAGCGCACAATCTCCTTCACCGTTAACGATAACTCTATTGATTTCGTAACCGACAACATAATACACAGTACAAAGGGAATACAACAGTACACCAACTTCATATTTCCAAAACAATTATATCTTTCAACTATACTTTTATATATACAAATAAGACCGAGAATAGCCAGAATTGTTTCTAAAGGATAGATTGAGATGCAGCCAAAATCTATTACACCCTCAAATGGTATGGATACGATTACAAACACAACACCCAGATACGGCTTGTAAAAGATCACACCCGCGATTATCAATACTACACAAATTGCACAAATCCAGAATATAATCTCTATAATTGTACATATCCAGATTACATTCTCTATAACTGTACAAATCCAGGATACAAGTCCCATGTTCTTATAAAAAAAGAAGCCTTGAAAAAGGCTTCTCTTAAAACTAATTAAATTTAGTTAAGACTAAATTGAGCGATTTTATATCATATGCAATTGTAGCCGAAGGCTTTAGCCTGCGTTTCTCATCATCCAACTGGTGCATACAAATTTCTCGTAAGTTACGCAACCTAAAGGATGCGACTACACAAAACTCTCAATTTGGGTAATAATAAGAGTTTCTTTAAAGCGTAAATAGCAACTACGCTGTTAACACCCATTTTGCTCGTTTTGTTGATAGTATGACAAGACGATTCTTAAATTGTCCTGAAGAATGGGAATGCAAAAATGGCAAGAGAAGCTCCAGAACTTTTTCTGAAGTTGCGTGATTGACCTTTAATCGAATGACACCAGGATGTTGGCTAAGTGGTAGGATTACCCAGTCTCCGAAATGTTCATCAAGAGTAACAAGAATACGATTTTCAGAAATCGCCTTTTGTAATATCTGATGATCATCTGATCGGGATTGACCAATTTCTGAAGCACGTACAACGTCATAACCTTCGTTGCGCAAAACTTGCGCTACGTCAGATCGAAACATCTGATCAAGATAAAGTTTAATCTGTTTAGACACCTATAATTTCAACCTTGGTATGATCAAGAGACATTCCAGCATAATGTAAGGCCGCTTGGATATCTTGCTCCTGTAACTCAGGATATCCAGATAGAACAGTTTGCCACGATTTTCTTTCTGCTAACTGTTCCAGTAAAACTGAAACTGGAATACGGGTTCCTTTTATTACAGGCCTTCCATTGCATACTCTTGGATTAATCTCAATTCGATCTAAAAGCTCCATCCTAATATCCTCACAAAAAGTTAATACCAAAAGAACCACTTATAAATCTAAAATCGTAAATCGTAATTCTTAAATCAATATCTAATCTTCCCATCCTTACCATTCCAAAATTCCTAACCTGTGCAGTGCGGAGCATACTTCACCGGGTCGCAATCCCAAATCGTAAATCCCTGGCCCAGACCGCAGGGCGAATCGCACCAGGGCAGGCTAATATAATAGTATCTGTCACACTGCCTTTTCTTTTATTATTGTTAAATCTAGAATATCAAGTGGATCTTTTATGGTTCTTTTACCAGCATCAAGGATCTCGATGGCTACTATTCTTTTATCCTCCGAATAATCAATAATAATCCCATCGAATTCCACTGATTCAACAATCGCTTCTTCAGATATGAACTCAATATTCATCAAATCATGTTTTGGGTCATATTCCATCTTCATTTTTCCTCCTCCCAATAACGCTTTATTTGAGAAGTTAAATATGCTGTTACGACCACATACGATTCCTCTTTCTCTTCATAAACAACCCTTAGCAGATATTCTTTATCCTTCACGAAATGCTTTCTATGAGCAACTCTACGTTCTCCATAGCCCTTTACTATTTGAATTGGCGAAGTCATTGTTTCCGTTACCATTTTCTCTGATATGCCCCTTCGCAGCAGTTTTTTCTTGGCAATAGGGATAATTTCAATTTTTTTCACACTTTTTAGTTTTATATTATAGCATGATATACAGTTTAACAAGAAGATCTTCTCTATATTTTTCCTTTATCCTGTCCATCCTGTTATCCTGTCTAATTACCTTTCAATTTATTTTTTGTATTTTCTTAGCGACCTTCGCGTTTACCCCGCCTGACCCGTAAGGAGGTACGACTGTACTGGGCGGCTTTGCGTGAGCACTTCTTCAATCATCAAACCTCAATCTTCAATCACTCTCCCTCTTACCTCTTGCTTTTATATACTCAACCAATGAACAATGACGGCCCACCGGAGGTGGGCTAATGACTAGTGGCCAATAACAATTAACTTCCTTCCCCTTCCCCCAATACAGTCTTGTATACCTCGTTTTCTGGATTGTATTCAGGTACTAGTTTTTTTAGCATCCGAATGGCAGCATCAACATTTTTCTCATATGCAAAGTGTATAAGCTCGTCTATGTCATTTTTAAATTCTTCCCAATTTACTTTTGTAGCACCTGCTATAGTTATACTCTCATATTTTGTTTCTTTTTCTGCATCATTTAATAACAACTCTTCATGTAGTTTCTCTCCGGGCCTTAATCCTGTATAGTTAATCTTTATATCTTCAAGACTAAAACCCATCATCCTTATCATGTCCTTTGCCATATTCTCTATGTTTACGGGTTCTCCCATATCCAATATAAATATTTCACCGCCTTTCCCCAGGCTGGCAGCCTGCATCACAAGCTGAACTGCCTCAGGTATAAGCATAAAATAGCGGGTAACCTCAGGATGCGTTACCGTAACAGGACCGCCATTCCTTATTTGTTGCCTAAACTTTGGCACTACACTCCCGGAACTATCAAGCACGTTTCCAAACCTGACTGCAACAAAATCGGTATCACTTATATCATTAAAGTTTTGTATGTATAACTCACACACCCTCTTAGTAGCCCCCATTACACTTGTAGGCCTGACGGCTTTATCAGTAGATATCAGGACAAACTTTTTCACCTTATAATTATCTGAAAGATTTGCAGCTTTAATAGTACCCAGTATATTGTTAGTAATAGCCCCGCATGGGTTAGACTCAACAAGTGAGACGTGTTTGTACGCGGCGGCATGGAAAATTATGTCCGTTTTAATCCTTCTCAGATGGTCTTCAATGCTAATTGGCTTTGTTACGGTTTCCAGGATAGCATGAAACTCCACACCATTGTGGTTTCCATTCAATTCGGAATCAATCCTGTATAATCCATGCTCATTATTATCAACTAACATTTCAACAGAAGGGCCACATTTTACTACTTGTCTTGATAATTCAGACCCTATAGACCCGGCAGCGCCTGTTATTAAAACCTTTTTACCTGCAACAAAATCATCAATGCATCTCCTATCTAAATCATTTGGGGCTCGCTTCAAAAGATCTTCAATTTCTACCTCTCTTATTTGTTTTACACTTACATTTCCATCAACAATATCCGATAAACTTGGAAGGGTTTTAAACTTAACCTGTGACGTTTTACAACTCTCAACTATCTTTCTTACTCTTTCTCCAGATGTAGAAGGAATCGCAACTAATACTTCTTCAATTCTATTTTTTCCAATTATCTCGTTCAGGTCAGTCGCTCCTGAATAAATAGGAAGGTTATGTATATTTCTTCCAATCTTGATAGGATCATCGTCGACAAAGCAAACAGGATGATATCCAAGTGTGTGATCGTACCTCATCTCTTTTGCTATCATTTGCCCTGCGGATCCAGCTCCATATATTAATACTCTACGTCTTCTCCCTCTTTTGTGTACAAAATAATATCTATAAAATCTCGTGCTGAAACGTACACCACCTGTCACTATTAAGAATAGTAACCAGTATATTACAAATATGCTCCTGGGCATTCTATACGTATATATAAAGAATATAAGGACGACAGATATAAGAGTGCTAGTTGTAACCGCCTTTACAACCATAACAAGACTATCTATGCTTGCATAGCGCAATACAGCCTTATACATTCCCATTCTTATGAATACCGAAATCGTAACAATAATCGTAATGGGCATTGAAGTTTTGATAAAGTAGGTATAACCTAATGCACCCTCAAGTTCAAACCTCAGAACAAATGCAGCAATATAGCAAAGAACCATCAGGAATATGTCTATGAATATTAATACCAGCTTTTTTTTCATTTTAAAATCTATTTTTTTGACAGAATTAACAAAATTGCTATAACTCTAAAAATATAGAATTCACTGCAATCGTCAATTTGGCTGAAAACATCTCCCCTGTTAACCAGTCCTTACTCTTGGTTTATTCTTTTAATCAACCTATAAGTAACCAGAGACAAAACCACGAAAGACACAAATACTAAAATTTGCCAGATTATCCCTTGTTTATATGCTAACAATGCCAAAACCGCAAATACAAATTGTGTTAATGCATATGCAAGTGATACTTTCCAATGTGGTATTCTCAACTCATTACACATAAATTGGTA
>JBHHYW010000203.1:0-5379 GCA_046757745.1 Candidatus Scalindua sp. | reverse complement strand
CCTTCATGTTTCAGCTAAGGATCTTGGAACGGGTAAAGAACAGTCTATTCAGATACAATCGTCTTCCGGATTGTCTGAAGAAGAAATCAAGAAGATGCAAAGTGAAGCAGAATCACATGCCGAGGAAGACAAAAAGAAGAGGGGATTAATAGATGTGTTGAATCAGGCTGACCATGCAATCTATTCGACTGAGAACACCTTAAAAGAACATGGTGATAAGGTTGATGAGGAAGAGAAGGCCAAGATAGACCAGGCGCTGGAAAAACTTAAGAAGGCGAAAGAGGGAACCAATGTAGACGAGATCAAGAAGGCAATAGAGGAACTGCAAACAGCTTCCCATAAACTGGCGCAGGCTATGTATGAAGCATCAGCACAGAAGGAGCAGGCAGCAGGTGCAGGCGCAGCAACGGAAGAAAGTGCATCTGAAGGAAAGGATTCTAAGAAAGGTAAAGAAGGCGGGGATGTCATTGATGCAGATTATGAGGTAAAGGAGTAAGGTGTTATAGGCTTACCCAACTGTTTACCGGAATTCTTGAAGAACTAATGATGAAAAAGTCGGGATATACCCGGCTTTTTTACTTTATGTAGATATAATGAGGTGTTTGCAATATGAGATTGGATAAATTTACAATAAAGGCACAGGAGGCAATACAGGAAGCTCAGCAATTTGCGGCTTCGAAGGGTCACCAGCAGTTGGACCCTTTACATCTTCTCATCTGCCTGCTTAAGCAGCAACAGGGAGTGGTAGTCCCTGTTCTAAAAAAACTTGGGGCAAACAGCGATGAAATTCTTGCTAAGACTCAAGATGCCGTGGAATCATTACCCCAGGTAAGTGGCGCTCAGGGGCAATATATCAGTAGTGACCTCAACGATATTCTTAACAAGGCCATTGTGGAAGCCGGGAGATTAAAGGACGAATACGTAAGCACAGAACATCTTTTAATTGCCCTGGCAGATAAAAAACATAGTACTGCCGGAAAAATATTATTTGAGTCCGGTGTTAACAAAGATGATATATTTGCCGCTCTCAAGGACATAAGAGGAAACCAGAGAATCACTGACCAGAACCCTGAGGAAAAATATCAGGCATTGGAACGCTACAGTAAAGATCTTGTAGAGTTGGCGGCTAAGGGTAGATTAGATCCTGTTGTCGGACGTGATGATGAGATAAGGCGTGTGATTCAGGTACTATCCCGCAGGACGAAAAACAATCCTGTATTGATTGGTGAACCGGGTGTGGGCAAGACGGCAATAGCAGAGGGACTGGCGCTTAGGATTGTTAACGGTGATGTACCGGAGGGATTAAGAAACAAAAGATTGAGGGGACTTGATATGGGGGCGCTAATTGCCGGCGCTAAATTCAGGGGGGAATTTGAGGATCGTTTAAAAGCTGTCTTGAAGGATATTGACGCATCGGAGGGGCAGATAATCCTCTTTATAGACGAACTGCACACAGTTGTTGGTGCGGGAGCGGCGGAGGGAGCAGTAGATGCGTCCAATCTCCTGAAACCTGCTCTGGCGCGTGGAGAACTTCGTTGTATAGGTGCAACTACTCTAGATGAATACAGAAAACATATTGAAAAAGATGCAGCATTAGAAAGAAGGTTTCAACCGGTATACGTCGGCGAGCCTTCAGTAGATGATACTATTGCCATCCTCCGGGGTCTAAAAGAACGTTACGACCTGCATCATGGCGTCAGAATCAAGGATTCTGCACTGGCTGCAGCCGCAACGCTATCACATAGATATATCTCCGATAGATTTATGCCCGATAAGGCGATTGACCTGATAGATGAAGCGGCTTCCAAACTGAGAATGGAAATAGACAGTATGCCAACGGAATTGGATGAAGTGGAGCGTAAGATTACGCAACTGGAGATAGAGAGAAATGCGCTGAAAAAGGAAACTGATACGGAGTCAAAGAAGAGGGTTGAAAAACTTGAACGTCATCTGTCAGAACTTAAAGAAGATTGCAGCGCATTAAGGCTGCAATGGGAGAATGAGAAGAAAGTTATAAAAGAGATTCAGGATTTAAATGCAAAGATTGACCAGGCACGGATAGATGAACAGGCTGCACAGAGGAGTGGCGACCTGGAAAAGGTTGCGGAAATCAGATATAGTTTAATAAGGAATTATGAAAACAATCTCAAGGAGATGCATGAAAGGTTATTAGATATTCAAAAAGAGAGGTGTTTGCTTAAGGAGGAAGTTGACCCAGACGATATCGCGGAGGTTGTATCCAAATGGACAGGGATCCCCGTATCCAGGATGATGGAGGGTGAAAAGGAAAAACTTATCAGGATGGAAGAACGTCTGAAAGAAAGGGTAGTTGGCCAGGACGAGGCAATAGAGGCTGTTTCAAACTCTGTCAGGCGTGCACGCGCCGGTCTTCAGGATCCCAATCGTCCGATCGGAACATTCCTGTTTCTCGGTCCGACAGGTGTGGGCAAGACTGAGCTGTGCAAGGCATTGGCATCTTTCCTCTTTGATGACGAGAATGCGATGGTCAGGATTGATATGTCTGAGTTCATGGAGCAGCATTCTGTAGCCAGGCTAATAGGCGCTCCACCGGGATATGTTGGTTACGAAGAGGGAGGAAGACTGACAGAAGCCATAAAAAGAAGGCATTATTCAGTAATACTGTTTGACGAGATTGAAAAGGCACACCGGGATGTATTTAACATTTTGCTCCAGGTCTTTGACGATGGAAGATTAACAGACGGTCATGGAAGGACAGTTGATTTCAGGAATACCATTATCGCGATGACCTCAAATATTGGAAGTCAGTATATCCATGATTTTATAGGTCATGGAAACAAGGAAGAACTGGATGGAAATATCAGAAAAGCATTGAAGGATGTATTCAGGCCGGAATTTCTGAACCGTATTGACGAGACGATAATATTCAGCAGTCTGACAAAAGAGCAAATCGGAGATATTGTTGAGATTCAACTTACAGAACTAAAGAAGAGGCTGAGTCAGCACAGCCTGAAGTTGTCAGTGACAGAGTCTGCTAAAAAGCATTTGATTGACGTGGGGTATGATATTACCTATGGCGCAAGGCCGTTAAAACGCACAATTCAGCAACTTATCGAGAATCCGCTTTCACTGGAAATACTTCAGGGGAAATTCCAGGAAGGAAGTGAGGTAATAGTGGATGTGGAGGGAGACTCGATGATCTTTAAAACAGAACTTTTTTCTGCAGCATAGGGGTGGCATGGACAAACTTGTTTGTCCGTGTTTTCAGGATGTTGTAGCAAAATGCAGGAACAAACTGGATTTCTCCCGAAAGGGAGGTTAGCCTTGCTTCCCCGGACAAAAAGCACCGATGACTTTTCGCAAGGAGTCCAGTACCTATCATTCACAAAGAATTTTATCTCAACTTATTGAAAATCTACCGGGAAAGGTTCAAATATATTGAAACCGGACAAGAAGAAGATCTTGTTTATTGCAGGGATACTGATAAGTATTATCTGTTCCTGGCTTTTTGCGAGAAAGATTGAATGGTCTCAGTTGAGTGTGGCGCTTAAGGATGCAGAATATATGTATATTATACCTACAATAATACTCATTTTTGTGGGCCACTATTTCAGGGCGGTTAGATGGTCTGCATTAATTGCACCCATAAAGAGAGTCTCTGTGTTGAATCTGTTCTCTGCAACAATGATTGGTTTTATGGCGAATAGTGTGTTACCGGCAAGAATTGGAGAGATTATAAGGCCTGTTATGGTCGCAAAGAAAGAGAAGGTCAAGGTGACCGCATCATTTGCCACGGTTGTGATGGAGAGGGCCTTTGATGTGTTAAGCATTATAGTAATTGCATCACTGCTTTTCTTCTTCCTGCCTGCAGATACATTACAGGATAAGAGCGTTAGTATGATTAACCATGCCGAGACATCAACAGAAGTTGTAAAGACAGAATATGTTAATGAAAAGCCGGGAGTGCCTTTGTCTGTTGTTAATGAGGAGAGTGAGGCGGATGCCTCAAATATAATAAAACAATTGAAAAAATGGTCAATTGTAATGGCATTCTTTGGGATACTTGCAATAACGTTGCTCTTCTTATTATCATTATACCCAGGAAAGGCGGGTGCAGTCTTTGAGAAACTGCTTTTCTTCTTCCCGCATCATCTAAGGGATAAACTGGTCAACCTGCTTCATTCATTTATCTCAGGCCTTCAGATATTTAATAATAAAAAACAGTTAATATGGATAGGAGTCCTTTCTCTCTTTATATGGTTTCTAAATGCCTCGCCTATATACGTATTGTGCTACGCCTTTGATATCAAATTATCGTATGCAGGAGCGTGTTTCGTTTTGATTTGTATATGCCTGGCTATAGCGCTACCACAGGCGCCTGGATATATTGGTGTTTTTCACATTGCTACTCAAAAAACTTTAGATATATTTGGCGTCGGTTTATCGTCTGCACAGAGTTTTGCGATAATACTATGGGCGCTGAGCATCATACCTGTTACAATAATCGGGCTCATGTTTCTCTGGAGAGAGGGAATGAGTTTCGGAGAGATATCTCATTATGATGAAAAGGTACCGGAATGATGCAATGATAGAAACAATAAGTTGAGTCATTATTCACCGCAAAGCCGCATGGTTCGACTGGCTCACCATTTAGCTAAATACTGAGTTTGCCGAAGCAAAGAGCACAAAGGAGAACAAGTATAATGAATGAAGAAGATAGCCGCCCTGGTGTGACCCGCCCTGCGGTCCAGGCCAGGGACTGTCAAAAGAAATCATAGGTGCCGCCAATTGAAGTGCATCGTCACCTTGGGCCAGGGATGTTAGAATCAGCCTGCGAGGAGCGCCTTTGTAAGGAATTGGAAATTAGAGATATTGCGTTTGAGAGGCAAAAACCTCTTGCTGTGGTTTGTAAAGGGATAACATTAGACTATGGACAGGGCATAAACTGAATATTGCAGTTGTGTAGGATGGGTTAAACGCAGTGAACTCATCATTATTGTTTTGTTGGGTGTGCTTCGCTTCACCCAACCTACTCTTACAGATTTAAAATTAGGAATGTTGATTAATTTTAATGTTCCAGTCTTAAAAGTTTGTGCTGAATTTATTTCAGTAATGGGATTAAGAGAATAGTCAATAATCTTTAAAACCTTGCGCTCTTTGCGGTGAACTATTTCTTTTCCGATACTCAGTTTCTTCCATTATTTCTGTTACCGCTATCTGCGTGTTCTGTATGTTTTGTTAAAGAATATGCGTATGACGTAAAATATTGTTATTCCTGCCGCGAAACCTCCTATGTGTGCCCACCATGCAACACCGGCACCTGAAGCTGATGCCGTGATAGATGCTGCACCGTTAAAAAATTGAATAACAAACCAGAAACCTAGGACAACTATCGCCGGA
>JBHHYW010000202.1:0-5403 GCA_046757745.1 Candidatus Scalindua sp. | reverse complement strand
AATGATCTGAATTATTTGTCAGGCTACATATCCCAACAGATAAAGGCTTTTGACTTGACTGTTTATGTATATTGTGTTAGATTTCAAATCCCATATTTTATATCACATACACCCACTTGTCATTAGTTAATTAAGGATTTAGGGGATTTAGGAATCCCCTGGCCCAAATCGCAGAGCAGGTCGCACCAAGACGGGTTTCAAATCGCAATCCGTTAGTAGCCGATTTATTTCTTTCCGTGTCAATCTGCGGAAAATCCCTGCCCGACCAGTCCCCGCCAGACTGTCGGGCTGGCGTGCTTGTCCTATTAATTCTATGAAACAACATAAAAAATTAATATTTTTGTTTTTAATCATAGTATTTCTTAGTTGCTTCCTTGCGCCAATTGTGAAAGTGCCTCTGGATTTTATGTTAGAAAAAACAGGATTCATGGCGGATACTGTTGATTACGAGAATGGTGTGTATGATTTTGGCAAGGTGATGAGAAGGATATTGATGCTGGCTGCCTTGATAATGTTTATTGTACTCAGAAAATCGCTGAGATTCGGCACATTGATTTATTCGGGTTTAAAGATAAGACCGGGTTTCCTCAGACAGTTTCTATTGGGTCTTTCAATGGCGGCATTGTCACTACTCATCTATTACGGCATTGGACTGGTTTCCGGTGTGTGGATTATTCACATAGATTTCATGCCTGGTGGCCGCGTAGAACATGATTTAGTTGTAGCTGCGATATTAGACATTATCAAATATAGTTTTGTAAGCTGTCTCATCGGCTTTTCAGAGGAAATAATTTTTAGAGGTTTCCTATTGCAATCTATCAGGGAAAATACGTCGTTGCCAATGGCCGTATGCGTGTGCAGTTTTATTTACTCAATTCTCCACTTTTTTAGAGCGAAGGCTCTTGTTGCTACGGGTTTTCAGCCTTTTGTTGGTTTTCTAACCATGGTACAATTCTTTAAGCCGATATTTTTTCAGTTTTTTGAGCATCTGCCGTCGACTATAGGGCTTTTTCTGCTTGGTGTCGTGCTGTCTTATGCGTTTATTCGGACGAAATCATTGTATCTCTCCATCGGTCTGCATACAGGCATGGTGTTTATGATGAAGGCAGATGCTCTGTTTCTAGTTTGTATCGGGGAAAAACTGGAATGGCTGCTTGGTGATAGTAAGTTAGTAACAGGAATCCTCGTATGGTTTTTGTTAATATGCATGTTATTTGTAATCAAGAAAATTTATAGTAGGACAGTAACCGTTCATCAGGGAGAAAATATTTGTCTATAAATATGGTTACTTGATGACGCTATCCTGGAGTAAATAAAAATGGAAAAGACATTAAAAGAGCTTGCTGATTACGTAGGTGGAGAGGTGGCCGGTGACGGGAACATAAAGATAAAGGGTGTAATGACGATTGACGAGGCCAGGGAAGGTTATATCACCTTTATATCTAACAAGAAATATATTAAAAAACTCGAACAGACCGGGGCGTCGGCAATTATAACGACACCGGATATAGTTACTGAAAATAAAAACCTGTTGGTAACCAAAAACCCTTACCTGGCATTTGCGAAAGTCGTTGATCTGATGATGAACCCTGAGAAGGTATATCCCGGTACATTGGTTGATTCCGCCAGAGTAAGTGGTTCCTCTGAATTAGGCTCTAATGTAACCGTTTACCCGTTTGTCTTTATAGGTGAAAATGCAAAGATCGCTGATAATGTGGTTTTATATCCCGGTGTTTATGTAGGGGATGATTGTCGAGTAGGAATAGATACAATAATCCATCCAAATGCCGTGATCCATAAAGGTACCATAATTGGCAAACGTGTAGTAATCCATAGTAATTCAGTCATTGGTTGCAGCGGTTATGGATACGCTCCGGATGGGAGTACGTATTTTAAAATACCTCAGATTGGAATTACCGTAATTGAAGATGATGTTGATATCGGCGCCAACACCACAATCAACCGTGCCGTACTGGGGGAGACCAGAATCAGGAGAGGCACAAAGATAGACAGCGAGGTAATGATTGCTCACAATGTTGAAATTGGCGAAGATACTCTGGTAACCTCACAGGTTGGAATTGCGGGCAGCGTTCAGATTGGGAATAACGTTGTCCTGGCTGGAGGATCAGGTGTTGCGGGCCATATCAAGGTGGGAGATAATGTGAAAGTGGGTGGCTGGACCGGAGTTACAAAAGACCTGCCTCCAGGCGGCACATTTCTGGGAACACCGGCAATAGAGATTGAAAGAATGAGGAAATGTTATATGGTTATACAAAAACTGCCGGAGATGAGAGAGACTGTAAAGGATTTACAGAAAAAGATTAAACAATTGGAAGAGAAGTTAGAGGAATGAAAAGATTAGGGCTGATTGCCGGTAATGGAAGATTCCCGATACTCTTTGCACAGAGTGCAAAGGCCAGGGGTGTAAACGTAATAGCAGTTGCTATTGAAGACGAAGCATCTCCTGAAATTGAGGAATATGTTGATAAATTGTACTGGGTCGGTATTGCCAAGATTGGCAAATTGATAAAGACATTAAAGGAAGAACATGTTGAAAAGGTTGTGATGGCCGGCGGGTTGACAAAGTCACATATACATTCAAAATTTAAGCACTTAAAATTAAGGCCTGACCTGAGAGCCATCAACATGTGGTACAAAAAACTGAGAAGTAAACACGACCATTCTATCCTTGAAGCCGTTGCAGACGAACTGGCCGAAGACGGCATTCAGCTTATAAGTTCTATAGATTATGTGAAGCATTTAATGGCAAAGAAGGGCTGTTTGACAAAGAGAGAACCGTCGGATAGAGAGGCGTCAGATATAGAGTTTGGATGGAAGATTGCAAAGGAGATTGCAGGAATGGAGATAGGGCAATGCATAGTGGTAAAGGATAAAATAGTCCTGGCAGTTGAAGCGATTGAGGGGACAAATGAAACCATCAAACGTGGAGGCAAACTTGGCCGCGGCGAGGTTGTGGTGATAAAGTTAAGCAAGAAAGATCAGGACCCACGCTTTGATCTGCCGGCTATCGGCACAGAGACTATTGATTACCTGAAAGAGGCAGGCGTTTCTACATTAGCGATAGAATCAGAAAAGACCTTGGTCCTAGATAAGGAAGATACCGTTAAACTGGCAGACAAGAATAAAATCTCTATAATCGCTTTGTAATATAAATTAGCTTCCATTGGTCGCCAATTTATGTAATTCTGCTTACGCAAAACAAAAAACATATAAAAATATACATGACTTTGAGCTCCACTTATTAATCCCCATTTGTAATAAGGAGGAGTGAGGTGACTTCTAGCGTTGTATGGCTAGTTTCCAAACCAACCATTATTTCACTTTTCATTTGATAAATTTGTAGTAGTTTCTTTAGCTTGTATCTTTGATAAAACCTCCAGCATCTCTTTCGCATATTTATTGTATGTGTTATTCTGTGATCCTGTTAGATCCAGGATACGATTACACAGGGTTCGTGAATCTTCGAATTTCTCAAGCTTAAAGTTGGCCATAATTGTATATTTATAGGCCTCTAAATCTCCCTGGTCGAGCTGGATTATCTTTCTGGTTTGACTCAAGACTTTTTCCCAATTTGCTGTCTTTAAGTAAATGAAACTTAAAAGCCGGTAAATATCTTCTATTTCACGGTCAGGGTTTTTTTTGATGAATTCCAGAAGGACAGCTTCCGCTTCTCCATATCGTTTCCTGTCATTAATAAATACTTTAGCGAGGTTTAAATAGGACGCATGGTTGGATGGTGAAATACTATTTGCCTCTTTTAACTCATGAATGGCATCTTTGTACAGGCCTTTCTCGGCATAAAGCTGTGCCAGTTTATTCCGAAATTCAAACTTAAACGGATGCAGCATTGCCGATCTTTTATAGTATTTGATTGCGTTCTTACTCATATCGTCGTTCCCACCTGGTAGTAGAGCAGGTGATATTTTATCGAGGAGATGGTAGGCATGGCCAAGGGTAAAAGCTGAATGGTAATCTCTGGGATAAAGTTTTTGTACTATCTCTGCACCTTCAATTGCATTTGCAAACCACATTGTTATTTGCTCATGCGAAAAGATATCTGGCATGCCTTCCACGACTCCTTCGGGATCTTTGCTGATACCAATTGCCGCCATCTTCAGATAGATACCATTGAGCACGTTACGATAATTCAATACTAATGGATTATATTTAACTGCCATTTCATAACTATGGATTGCCTCCGTTACTTCATTTTTATTGAGTGATCTTCGCCCGTGTTCAAAGTAAACGTCTGCTTTGTAGCGACACAAACTAAAGGTGGCGAGCAGGATTATTAAACATATAATAACACCGCAGAATATGTATTTTCCGAATTTTCCTGGAGTGAAACTTCCAACCCGCCTGATCAGGTTTGTTTCGTGTATTGCAGGATTTTGAGTCTCGCTGGACAGTGGGCAGGCAATAACCGACATGGCAATAAGAAACCAGAAAAGCGTGATTATGGGAATATGTCCGAAACTAAACTGATTTTGAATAAAATAAGCCATGCACCCTGTGCAAATGCCTATTATGAGTATCTTGTCAGAACTCTCGGCCTTCTTACATCCTTTCCATGCCATCCCTGCATAAGCAAAGGCGAGCCACAAATATACTCCCAGACCCAGCAAGCCGGTTGAAACTGTTATGTTTAATAAATCACAGTGTATCCTGTTTTGATTTTCAAAACCCCTGTGTTCGTTCATTTCCCGATGAAGCTTCGCTACATACTGAGGATATATCATACCTAATGTATCCGGCCCAATTCCAAGAATGGGATAATCATAAATAATCCTGAGACTTGTCAGGTATTGTAAGAATCTTGTAAGAGTTGTGCCTTTTATTTGACGTGCAAGGCCAATGTGCCAGTCAGAATCCTGTTTGTCAGAAAGGTGAGGGTATTGGCGTAAACTAAGCTCAGCTTTGGTTGAGCCACCTGCCTGTGCGTATCCGAACGCAGACATGTCAAAAGGTGCAGGTTGAGCAAACATATCTTGTTCTGTCAGGTGTTTACTCTGCAGGTTTTCCGTTTTTTCTCCTGATTTGTTGTCTAAGTGGACGGGCTTTATGTCACCCATGAATCTTCCGACAATGGACGTCTTATTATTTACATTAAAGAGAATTGAAATGCCGATTATGATGGTTACCGTAACAACCGTTTTTGTCTTATTTGCCAGGAGATTACTTTTCCCAATAAAAGAAAAGAAAAACAGATTTGAAATAATAAGGCCCAGAAAGGAAGAGCGTGTCTTTGTGTAATAAAATGCGATCAATAACAACGCCAGAATCCCCATATAAAGATAAACCTTAAACCATTCTTTACAGGAGAAGACTTTGATAAGCACAAGAGGTATAACCATAATTAGAAATGCAGAAAAGAATGCGGGA
>JBHHYW010000201.1:0-5421 GCA_046757745.1 Candidatus Scalindua sp. | reverse complement strand
GAGAAAAAGGTAACAAAGAAAAAGAAAAAAGGAACAATATAATAAGAGGGATATTTCTATGGAAATGCTCAAGGACTATTTTGCGCTCCAAAAGAAGATTTATAGCTATTTTGGTTATGTCGAAGATTGGGAAGTGATTCCTCTGGAGGACGCAACAGATTACTTCTGGGCTCTAGATAAAGATTTTCGTTCAGGGGTACACTTTGCAAAGAATCAAGAAGATGTCCTCAACGGATATGGTTACTATAACGAGATATACTATCAGCGCTTTCTTCCTAAATGGATTTATGAAACTAAAGATTATACAATGGTTTGTGTTGATCCTCGTTGCGATGGAAACAAATTTCTTCAAATATTCGATAATAGCAAGCGTGTTCCTGGATTTGCTGCTCCGTATTTATAATATTTATAGAAAAGATTTGTGATGTCTTCGATCATCTCACCAATGCTTCCATTCACTCGCGGAAATCCTAAGACAGCAAGGGTTGTTTTCATTGGAGAGGCTCCTGGTAAAGAGGAAGAATTTGCTTTCCAAAGAGGACAAAAAGACACTGCATTCATTGGCAAGTCGGGGAACCTACTAAACTCGATTATTACAGCATCTGGCATAAACTTGGATGAATGCTATTTTACTAATGTAGTAAAACAAAGACCTCCTGGAAATGAAATTAAAACTTTCAAAAAAGATGTAGTGGAAGAATGGACTTCTTTATTGCTCAAAGAGTTAGCAGGATTAAAACATGCCAACATATTAGTACCATGTGGGAACATTGCGTTAGGAGCCATCACAAATATAAAGACTATTAAATGGAATAATGATGGTGTAATGAAAACAGCTAGTGGCATCGGTAATTGGAGAGGATCAATTATCAAGGCCATCAAGCCAATAGATCACCTAAAGGTAATGCCGACATATCATCCAGCATTTATATTGAGGAACTGGTCCTCCCTGGCAATTGTAAAAGCAGATATGTCAAAGATTGCACTAGATAGATTCGATAGAAACCTTTATATAGACAATCAAATAATACATATCAATCCCACATTTGATGAAGCACATGCATTCATAAAGCGTGCAATGAATGCAAAATATATCTCCACTGATATTGAGAACAAAAAGCGTTACATCACGTGTATAGGAATAGGAATAAGTGAAGAGGAGGCAATGTGCATTCCCCTCTGTTTACCAGATACTGGGGAACCATATTGGACTAGAGAAGAAGAAGCACAAATCCTGTTATTGCTACATAAACTTCTGACACAACACGACAAGCAAATAGGTCAGTTTTATTTTCATGATGCGTATTACTATCATCACATGGGTTTGATTGAAGCACAGAAAAGACTATTCAAAAACTGTTTCCTTGATTGCTTCACTGCTCACTCCTGTCTAGCAGGCGAGTTCCCTCACAATCTCGGATTCTTAACTAGTCTATACACAAGAATACCATATTATAAAGAGGAAGGCAGACAGTGGAGAAAAGAACATGGTATAGATAAATTCTGGACATATAACGCCAGAGACTGCATAACCACTGTTAAGTGTGGTCTCGCATTGATGGAAGAATTAAAGGATGAGGGTCTATGGGATTTTTATAATAAATTCTATGTAGATCTCTTTCCTTACATTCTCCAAACAGGCATTAGAGGAATTCATGTTAATGAAGATGTTAGGTTAGAAGCGAGGAGAAAGTATAAACAGATATGGATAGACATGCAAATGGAACTACAACAAAAGGTTGGAAGGCAATTAAAAGATACATTTCATGTGCAACTTCATATGTCGGAATCAGAAGGAGAGTGGAAAAAGAAAGATGGATATTTTAATGTGAACTCTTACAAACATATATTATCATTTGTTGAATCATTGGACCTATCTAAACCCCTAGTATCTACGGGAGAGAAGCAACTCAAAAAGCTCAAAGCCCGTGAACCACGCTTAGGTCCAATTGTCGATTCGATATTGAGCATTAGACATATACGCAAGATCAAGTCAACATATCTAGATCCAAAACTTGGACCTTTTCCCCGAAGATTTAATTTCTTACTCAAAACTTCCACAGAAACTGGTAGGCTCGCCAGCGAAAAAGATCCAATGGGGTTTGGAGGAAACTCACAGAACATACCTGATGGGATATGCAGACGTTATCTGGAAGCCGACAAGGGAAAAGTATTGATCTCTGCTGATTATGAGCAAGCAGAGGCTAGAATGGTTGCATATCTGTGTGGTTCTGAAGATATGATTAGTGCGTACGAGAAAGGAGACAGAGAAATAATCTGTGAGTGTGGAAGCGGTAAACCATATAAATATTGCTGTGGCGATGCTCATAGGATTTCTGCCTCCAAAATATATGGCATCTCCCCAGCTGAAATAAATGATAAACAAAGATTCATGGGTAAAAAAATTAGGCATGCTGTCAACTATATGATGGGGCCTATAACATTTTCGGAACAGACCGGCTTGTCAGTAGGACTCTGCAAGGCATTGATATTTAACATGCACCAAGAGAGCCCAGAGATAAAAATGTGGCACCGTCGAACAGAACGAGAGATAAGAATAAATCGCAAATTGGTCAATCCATTCGGTAGAGTTAGAAGGTTTTATGGAAGAATCAATGACCGAAAAACTCTCAGGGAAGCAATAGCATTTATTCCACAGTCTACCATACCAGATTTGGTAAACACAGCATATAAAAAGATAGCCAAGGCTAATATCCAGATTATCAACCAGGTACATGATGAATTAGTAGCACAAGCATGGATAAACGAAGTCGATGAAGCGTGCGAATTCATTCAAGAAGCAATGAGGATAGAGTTTATTGTTAATAATAGGAAGGTTACTATCCCAAGTAGTATTAAAATAGGTCCGAACTGGGATAAAAGGTACTTAAAAGAATGGAAACCAAAAGTGGCCGCTTAATAGATCTCCATCAATTTGCGGAAGATGACGTTAGTATAGAGGATATTGCATGGTCACTCTCCTTACTCTGTAGATGGGGAGGCCATATTCCTGTTCATTATTCTGTTGCACGTCACTCTATAAATTGTGCAAGACTCTGCGACACACCAAAATTCAGTCTCTTATGTTTATTACACGATGCACATGAAGCATATCTGGGAGACATAGTTAGACCAGTAGCACAACTCCTAGGAGAGACAAAAATCAATAAAATTAAAAAGCGAATACAACGGGTAATATTGGCTAAATTTGGCGTGTCTGACAAAGGAATGGAGTCATTCATTAAATCAATAGACAGCTTGATGTTACTTATCGAGGCAGAACACTTTCACAAAACCTGCTTTGGCTCATCGAAGCCTCCTATATCAGTGAATATATTCGACTCGAAAGATTCTGATTATAACGAGTTTCTTTCTATGTTTAACATACTAAAATACAAACTTGACACAAGTGTATCCTGTGGCTCCTTCTGATGATGTATGGGCTGATGATGTATGGGAGAGGCACAGGACACACTTGCTAAAGAGATCATAGATGAATATGCAAAAACTGAAGAGGTAAAATATAGTCGGAGACTGAAAAATTGGTTGTTCAGTTACCTAAAATTGACATCAATCCAAGAAGCTCCTGAAATATATCATCTATGGACTGGAATGTCAGCCATAGCTTCCTCTACAATGAGGAAGATTTACATGGATCGAGTAACCCACACATTATATCCTAATTTGTATATAGTTCTTGTTGCAACGAGTACGGAGTGCAAAAAAACCACTGCTATCGACTTTATGGAAAACATTCTAGGCGAGGTCCAAGGACTTCATTTCATCAAAGACAAAACTACGCCTGAAGGGCTATTAAGCTCAATGGCTGATAGTAGTGTAGAAGTGGAGGACGGTAAGTTAAAAAAGGTAAGTCATGTTGTTATAATGGCGGAGGAACTAGGAGTATTCCTTTCAAAGAAAACTCAGGCATCAGACATGCCTGAGATATTAACAAAACTTTGGGGATGTCCTAAGGTGTTTCCATATACTACCCGCCATACTCCCATAACCATATACAATACTTACCCAAACATGCTGGCTGGCTCCACGCCAGAATGGTTAGCAAAAGGAATGCCAGCCCATGCTGAATCTGGAGGCTTTCTTGGCAGATTCATATTTGTAGTGGCAAAGAAGAGACGACAAAAAATAGCCCACCCACGAAAATTCGATGGTTATGACAAGTTATTGGAGGATTTGATACACGACCTAAAGATTATATCAAAATTAAAAGGGAGCTTTAGGTGGACGAGAGAAGCATATGAATACTATGATGCATGGTATAATGACTATGATTCGAGTTCTGATCCTAGACTAAAAGAATATTTTGACAAAAAGCCACATACTATTCTGAAGATAGCAATGAACTTATCATTAGCTGAATCTAACGATCTTTCAATAGAAACATACCATATCGACAGCGCATTGCTGGCATTGAAGAACCTCGAATCAGACATGCTAGATGCGTTTAGTTTTTTGGGCTCCACTTCCGAAAGTCAAATGGGTAGGCTTATACTCAGTATACTTAGACACGGGGGTCCAATGCGTAAGGTAGATCTGATGAGACGCATAAGTTATAGACTAAAGAAACTTTCAGAGTTAGATGACATTATAAAAATGCTATTCGCTGAAGAACTTATAACAAGAGAAATGCGTAGCAGCAATTGGTTTTATAGATTGACATCAGCATCTGAAAAGAGGGAGGCAAGAGAGAAGAAGGAAAAAGAAGCATCCAGGATAATAAATATGTTTGAAGAAGATGGATCATTCAAAAGAGGTGCTATTTGAACGAGCCGTTTGCTAGTATATACATGCATAAGTCAAAGAGGGTAAGAACCAGCACTGTACACTATCAATATAGATTATCCTTCAACAAGATGGCGTGTGATGTTCTAGGTTTACACTTGGGTCAGAGGGTAGGTATAAAAATTGATCCAAAAAACCATTTGATAGAGTTAGACACAACAAAAAAACTCTACATGGTATTTAGGTCTGGCTTCAAAGGTTTGGGAGTTAGTCTAACATCGACAATACGTCAGTTGTCTATTATAGACAAAAATAATAGAAAAAGGCTAGACGTAGACAGGCTGGGAGACAAAATATTTGTTTACCTGGATACCGTCTATGTTACACCAGAACGTTATGGCTGGAAAGGAGCGAAAAGTTGGGATTCTTCCAAGGATGTTACTATATTTATTAGGACAAGAGAATTATTCCTATCTATAGTAAAAAGAGTTGCAGTAATAGAAGGTAAGAATACCAGTGAGATAATGAGAGATAGCTTTGTTCATTATGTTCTGGATCAATATCCAAGACTTTGGGACGAGTTCGTGCAAAGCAACAATCTTGGGATGATAATAAAAGGAGAATGAAATGAGGAAAGAGAATGAAATGAGGAAAGAGAATGAAATGAGGAAAGAGAAT
>JBHHYW010000200.1:0-5425 GCA_046757745.1 Candidatus Scalindua sp. | reverse complement strand
GATGTATGAAGGCTGTCCTTAACTTCTTTTAGCAGGCCACAATCTTCCAGGCTTCTTTCTACTATCTCAGAGAGCTTAGTTTTATTTTTATTGCCATTTATTCGTAATCCATAAGCAACATTATCGTATATTGACTTTGGAAATGGATTTGGTCTCTGGAATACCATTCCTATTTTTCGCCTGATCTCCGTTACATCAGTATCAGGGGCATAAATATCCATTTTATCTAATATTATTTGACCCGTAATCTCTGTATCAGGAATGAGTTCATTCATTCTGTTTATACACCTTAACAGAGTTGATTTTCCACAGCCTGATGGGCCGATAATAGCGGTTATCTTTTTTTCTTCTATATCCTGATTTATTCCCTTTAAAACCGGTTTATCTCCATAAGTAAGGCTCAGGTTCTTGATTATAATGTTGTTCATTTGTTTTTATAATAATTATAAATTTCAATGTTGCCGTAGGGGCGAACGGCTGTTCGCCCTTACAGTGCAGATGTTACATATTTCTTTCTAAGCTTATTTCGCACAATGATTGCGACTAAATTCATAACAAGTACGGTAAAGAGTAATGTGAGTGTTGTGGTATAAACCATTGGCAGAGCGGCCTCTACGTTCGGAGATTGAAATCCCACGTCGTATATATGAAATCCGAGATGCATGAACTTCCTTTCCAGATGGATGAATGGAAAATAACCGTCCAGCGGGAGAGAAGGTGCAAGCTTTACAACACCCGTTATCATCAAGGGAGCGACCTCTCCGGCAGCCCTTGCCATAGCCAGTATCATTCCTGTAAGGATTCCTGGTGCAGCTTGAGGGAGAATCACTTTCCATAGTGTTTCTAACTTTGTGGCGCCGAGCGCATAAGAAGCCTCTTTTAAAGACGTTGAAACAGAAGATATTCCTTCTTCCGTTGCAACTACGACAACCGGTACGGTCAGGAGTGCCATGGTCAGTGATGCCCATAGTATGCCGCCGGTTCCAAAAGTAGGAGTAGGCAAAGCTTCGCTATAAAACATTTTGTCTATACCTCCGCCGATAAAGTATATGAAAAATCCCAGCCCGAATACTCCGAATACTATTGATGGCACTCCTGCCAGATTATTTACCGAGATACTTACAATCCTTGAGAAGATATTGTCACTTGTATATTCCCTCAGGAAAACTGCCGTCAGTACACCAAGTGGTGTAACTGCCATACTCATAATAAGGACCATTATCACCGTCCCAAAGATAGCAGGAAAAATACCGCCCTCTGTATTGGCCTCTCTTGGTTCTGCTGATACAAATTCCCAGAACTTAAGGATATAAAAACCGGACTTTGCATAAAAGCCCATTTGATTTGGATTGTATATACGGATAATCTGGAATATAGGCAGTATCTTTTCGCTGCCGTCAGCCAGTTGTATTACCACCTCTTTTTCTTTCGCTGAAGTGTAAAGGCTGGTAAGTTTATCTACCTTTACCGTGTACCGGCTTTCAAGTTCCTCGACTTTTGCGTTTATAGAGGCAATTTTCTTCATTGTACTTGCTGACGGCAACTCTCGTTTCAACCTCTTCAGTGCAAGTCGATGTTTTTCCATCTTATGGTTTATTTTACCAATATCCTTTTTTTCAATATGCCTGATGCTCTTGTAGAGGGTCTTACTTTCCTTTAATAAAGGTGTTATATCAGACAGGCTCAAGGGCTCAATGGTGTTGTCATGTCTCATGCCCTTTAAAAAACCATACATATTTCCCCACTCACGCCTTTCAATAGTCAAAGCAGCAGGAGGGAAATCCTGATTAAGGATGCTTGAATTGTCCACCCATCTGAAGTCCATTCCGTAAATGTCTCTGTTACCTAACTTTAATTTAGTTCTATAAGAGTCTTTGAGGTTGGGTATAGGTTCTACCTTAGCTACCTCACCAAGGACTATAGTGTTATCATTCAACATAAGCCTGGTTAACTTGTGAGGCCAGAATATACCCAGCCCTTTAACCATAATAAGCGCAACCAATCCGAAGATCATCAAAAGGCTAATGGTTAGAGTTCCGCCTGATAGCCAGATATATGGACTGCCGGTTTTAAATATGTTTTTCATAGAAGTTATAAATGACTATATTTTTTTCTCATTTTCTGTCTTATCAGTTCGGCAATGGTATTAACTATAAAGGTTATAATGAAGAGAAGCAGGGCGGCCAGAAAGAGTATGCGGTAAAGGGTGCCTCCAAACGGCGCCTCAGGTATTTCCACCGCAATATTTGCTGCAAGCGTTCTGAATCCGTTGAAAAGATTCCAGTCCATAATGGGCGTGTTACCGGTTGCCATAAGGACTATCATAGTCTCGCCTACCGCTCTTCCGAAACCAAGTATAACAGCAGAGAAAATTGCCGGGCTTGCTATAGGGATGACTATCCTGACAGCCGTTTGCCACGGAACTGCGCCGAGCGCAAGGGAAGCAGACGTGAGATTTCCGGGTACATTGCTCATTGCATCTTCAGATATCGTAAAGATAATTGGTAATACGGCAAACCCCATTGCAAAGCCCACAACAACAGCATTTCTTTGATCATATTGCAAGCCTAAGATATCCAGAAACCATTGTCTGTAATCACCTCCGAATGTTAATGATTCAAAGAGATTGCCAATGTGGATAGACCCGTATATTGTTAAAATAAAAAAAGGGATCAGAAACAGGGCTTCTGTGCCGTACCTGAATTTATTTTTAATTTTAGATGAGATACACTTCCAGATACAAAATGCTATGGTAATAGATAACAGCATAAGGAAAGGCATGATGATCAGTGCGGGAAAAATTCTTTCCATTAAAGGTGCAAGCCACAGACCGGCAAGGAAGCCGAGAATAACACTGGGAAGCGCCGCCATGAATTCGATAGATGGTTTTATAATTTTCTTTAAAGAATTGTGGAGAAATTGAGATGTATATAGCGCCGAAAGGATTCCGATGGGTATTGCAATTATTAAGGCATAAATAGTCCCTTTAATAGTACCAAAGATAAGGGGTACAAGGCTGAATTTCGGCTCAAAATCATCAGACCCTCCCGTTGACTGCCAGACATATTCTGGTTTTTCATATCCCTCATACCACACCTTTCCAAAAAGGGTCTTAATGGTAGTTTCCGGATGCGGATTTGAAATTCTCCAGTGAGTTAGGCTACCCGCAGAATCGGCCACAAGGATTCCATTAGCCTTTGGTGAATAAGCTACGGCAGTCGGAATTGTCTTTGTCCTAAGGGTTAAAAGGGTCTGTTCTGACGTGGCGTGTTTCAGCTGGATTGTTCCGTCGGACGCAGAGGTAACAAAACACTTGTTTCTTGTAGAAGGAACTATAGATATTATACCGGCCTGGTGTGGCTTGCCGGCATGCACCTTTTTAAGGGACCATCCTGATGGGGATGTTTCGTCTCTTACGCGCATCCATGTGCTTATTTCACCTTTCTGATCTCCTACTACAAGAGAAACATCTCCCAGCAAAAAACCAAGTGATGTTATTGATTCTTCAGATACCTTTATTTTTTCATCCAGGATAGGGTTTTCCCTATCTCTTACGTTTATATGGATTATCTCTCCTTGTGAAGTTCCGACATAGAGATTTGCCATGAAGTAGTCAATTGCCAGTGAAGTTACCGGTATTTCTTTTCTCTGTTCTGTTGGCTGATCAGATAGCGCCTGCTCCAGTGTGGCAGTAATGTCCGTTATTGTTTCACTTTTCTCCTCTCCCCCAAAGAGTTTTTCTTCTATCTCAGTGGATTTCAGGATAAGTCTGCCGTCTTCCGTATTAAAAACGGTAACGGTTACTCCCTCATCTTTCTTTGAAGTGATATATTGTATTTCTTTTCCTTCCGCATCGGTAAAGCAGACTTTTTCATCAGATACTTCAGGGATTATAATTCTCTCTTCGTCTTCAAAGGATACGGAAAAATCAATGGTTACTGTTACAACTCTACCATCTTTCGTTCCCATTACAATACGTCTTTTATCCTCGCTGACAGAAGTGATGGTGGAATCATTGATTTCTTTGATACTATGCCTTGTTATCAGCTTACCGTCCGAAAGAGAGATAAAGTCAATCTTGCCGTCTTCATATACCGCATAGGCAATCTCCTGGTATTCGTCCAAACCCACCGAAACCGCATTTCCACTCAAGGAACAGGTGCTTTTCCCCAATACCCTGGCGCCTTTTAAGAGGGGAAAAACCTCCAGAAAGATGAATATAAACAGGGCCAGGATTACAATAATAACAGCCGCACCACCGAAGGTAATACCCCAGTGGGCGGCTCTGTTGATTAGCCTTCTTTTGTTCAAGCATTTCATAAATTAATGTCTAGGAATTTCAAAGTGTCTGGTATTATTGGGTGGCATGGACAAACTCGTTTGTCCGTGCGAAGTGTTTCAATATACTGAAAACACGGACAAACAAAGTTTGTCCATACCACCATGCAGATAACTGTAAAGTTGCCGAAGGCGCTACTTTATTTTACCAAGTTCTTCTTTGAGCACAGAAGCAGGTAATGGTACATAACCGTCCTTTATAACTACCTCCTGCCCTTCCCTGCTTAAAATGTATTTCACAAACTCCCGTATCAGAGGATCAAGGGGTTTGCCAGGCTTTTTGTTAACATTGACATAAAGAAACCTTGCCAGTGGATATGAACCATTCAGTACATTTTTTATTACCGCCTCTTTATATGAATTACCCTTCTTAACAAGAGGTACGGCACGTACACCGGATGTTTTATACCCGATACCACTGTATCCTATTGCGTACCTGTCTTCGGTAACGCCCTGTACTACAGATGCGGAACCCGGCTGCTCCTTGACCGTATTCTTGTAATCACCCTTGAAGAGGGCCTTTTTCTTGAAATATCCATAAGTTCCGGATGCGGAATTACGCCCATAAATGCTTATGGGCCTGTTTGCCCATTCTCCTCTAATTCCGAGCTTTCCCCACGTTGTAATGTCCTCTCTATATCCGCCTTTTCGCGTGCTGGAAAAGATAGCGTCTATCTGCTCAAAATTCAAGCCTTTTATTGGATTGTCCTTGTTTACGTAGACAGCCAGGGCGTCAAGGGAAGTTCTTATCCGTGTCGGTTTGTAACCATATCTTTTTTCGAAATTATCGACTTCCGTAGGCTTCATTTTCCTGCTCATAGGGCCTATCTGGGCTGTCCCCAGAATTAGGGCAGGCGGGGCGGTGGAAGAGCCTTTACCCTCTATCTGTACCTTTACATTAGGATATAACCGGTTAAAACCTTCAGCCCAGAAGGTCATCATATTATTCATTGTATCAGAACCTACACTGTTCAGGTTTCCGGAGACACCGCCAACCTTGGCATAGGGTTTAATACCGGAATCAACTTCTACTGCCTGTCCGGTAGTGGAAATGCCTGCTAGACACAACCATGAAAAAGCCATTGTA
>JBHHYW010000199.1:0-5428 GCA_046757745.1 Candidatus Scalindua sp. | reverse complement strand
GGCGTCATCTCTCTATAGATCATTTGTTCTCGTATTCTTTCCCATGTTCACATTGAGATGAATATACATATCATTTGTCAGTATTACCCACCTGAAATTGGTGCGCCTCAAGCAAGATTATCAGAGATGGCAAGGGAGTGGATAAGACAAGGACATGATGTGACAGTTTTGACTGGATTTCCTAACCATCCAACTGGTATAGTTCCCGACGAGTATCGTGGCAGGTTCTTTATGAAGGAGTTTATTGATGGTATCCAGATATGGCGCCACTGGTTGTATGCTACACCAAACGAGGGTTTTTTAAAGAAAACCTTTGCACATCTCACTTTTATGGTAACGGTTATCCTTTTCAGCCTTTTGAGAGGGAAACGACCTGATGTCCTGATTGTAAGTTCTCCAAATTTTTTTTCTGTAATCAGTACCTATGTAATGTCTCGCATACGTCGTGTACCATACATCTTTGAAGTCAGAGACCTATGGCCGGGAATATTCATTGAGCTTGGAGTTTTGAAAAATAAATATCTTATTCGGTTTCTCGAAATCATTGAACTCTTTCTTTACCGGCAGGCAGCAGTGGTTGTTCCAGTTACTAAAGGTTTTGCTGATGATATCATTAATCGGGGGATTCCATCAAATAGGGTTGAAGTTATAACGAATGGAGTGGACTTGGAAGCCTTCACTCCTGATGTGGCCAATTCGGAACTAAGGAGAGAATTGAACCTGCCTCTGGATGCGTTCATTATACTTTACATCGGAGCACACGGAGTTTCTCATGGTCTGCATAGTGTTGTAGATGCAGCCGAACTTATGAAGAGTGATGACAAAGTACATTTTCTTTTTGTAGGTGAAGGAGCTGAGAAGGTAAAACTTATCTCACTAGCGCAAAAAAAACAATTAAAAAATGTTACGTTTATTAAAGGACAGCCCAGGGAAAAAGTCATAGCTTTTTATCACCTGGCAGATGCCTGTCTTGTTCCGTTAAGGAATATTCCTGGACTCGGTAACTTTATTCCGTCAAAGATGTTTGAGATTATGGCATGTGGAAGAGTAATAATAGCCCCTCTACATGGTGAAGCGGCAGATATTCTCACTTGTTCGGGAAGCGCTGTTGTTATTCCTCCTGAAGATCCAAACGCTCTTGTAAGGGCTGTTGAAAACTTGAGAAACGATCCAGAGGGTTATAGAATCATGGGGATAGCAGGTCGAAAATTTGTAGAGGAAAATTATGATAGAAAAGTTCTGGCCAAAAGGTATTTAACCTTACTATCCAGGATTGTATGTGAATACCAATGAAAATTCTGGTTACAGGTGGGACTGGTTTTACTGGTAGTAGAGTTTTATCACTTTTGGCAGGACAAGGCCAGATTCGTTGTTTAGTGAGAACAGGAAGTGTGGTAGCTAACATTGAGAAGTTAAAACATGAGGTTGTCTACGGTGATTTGAGTGATCTGGAAACCTTAGCCAAGGCAATGGATGGATGTGAATCACTTATTAATATTGCTTCAATGGGTTTTGGGCATATACCCGGAATCGTAAGATGTGCAGAAAGTGCTGGTATCAAACGGGCTATTTTCATAAGCACCACGGCAATCTTCACTCATCTTAATACTAACTCTAAGTCAATTAGGCAAGAAGCGGAAGATTGCGTCATGCGTTCAAGTTTGGAGTGGACTATATTACGTCCAACTATGATTTATGGAACCCCTGAAGACCGCAATATGATTCGCCTCCTTTCGTTTATTAGACGTTGGCGTGTAATGCCTATTCCGGGGGATGGACAGAAGGCACAACAGCCTGTACATGTGGATGACGTTGCAAAGGCTATTGTGGACGCTTTTTTTTCTGAAAAGACAATACATAAATCATACAATATTAGCGGTAGGCAGCCTTTGGATTTTAATAAGATAGTGGATTTGGCTGCTGAGGCATTAAGTATAAAAGTATATAAGGTCCATGTACCATTTACTCTTATAAGAATATGCTTCAAAATATATGAACTTTTTGTTTCAAACCCAAGGCTTAAGGAAGAACAAATTTTGCGACTAAATGAAGATAAGGCTTTCGAATATGAACAAGCTTGCCATGATTTTGGATATTCTGCCAGATCTTTTCAAGAGGGTATATTACAAGAAGCCCTTCTAGCTGGATATATAAAGTAAGCTATGGGGGGCAGGCAGGCGGGCGTGCGGCTCCACTTGAGAGTGATAAGCGGATAGCAACAGATTACGAGAAAAATATCTCGTTACCTTTCACTTGTTACTTTTAACATTTATGACTCATCATGTGTTACTACTGTGTTGTAAAGTTACAACTTAGTATATAAAAAGGGTGTTGGATGGGATTGAGTAGGATATTTATTTTCGTTTTCATTGCGTTGCTTAGCACATTTCTTACGTGGAGGATACGTAACTACGCCATTAAACACCAAATGCTTGATATACCAGGTAGTCGAAGTTCTCACAACTTTCCTACTCCGCGCGGAGGAGGGCTGGCTATATCAGTCTGTTGTTTGGTTGCCACACTTTTTTTTGGTATAGGAGGTATTTTAGAGAGTAGATTGTTCTGGGCGTTTTTAGGTGGTGGAAGTGCTATTGCAATTATAGGGTGGCTGGATGATCGTAAATCAATAACACCAATGGTGCGTTTCTTGGTACAATTAGCAGCTGCAACCTGGGCGGTCCTTTTGATAGGTGGATTTCCATCGATGAACTTAGGGGTGGGAATTATTTCTCTTGGATGGTTTGGGAGTATATTGGCTATTTTAGGAATTGTCTGGTTGACCAATCTTTACAACTTTATGGACGGTATAGATGGTATTGCTGGTACCGAGGCAGTCACAGTAGGAGGAATCGGCGGGGCTTTATTGGTAATGTCTAATACTTGGGGGTTGGCTTTAGTAAGTTGGGCAATAGCTGCATCTTCATTAGGTTTTCTTGTCTGGAATTGGCCGCCGGCCAAGATATTTATGGGTGATGTGGGTAGTGGATTTTTGGGCTTTTTCTTTGCAGTTTTATTATTAGCTTCTGAACGATCTGGAGCTATACCACTATTGGCTTGGTTACTACTTTTAGGTGTGTTCATAGGTGATGCAACATTTACCTTATTTAGACGTCTCTTGAAAAGAGAAAAAGTTTGGGAAGCTCATCGGAACCATTTTCATCAAAGGGCAGTTCAAATAGGTTACAGTCATCGAACAGTAACCCTTGTTGTTGCTTCTCTAAATGCTGTATTAGGTTTTCTTGCAATTCTGGCCTATTTAAATCCGCGGCTACTTTCATCGTTTATTATGTTAGGCATTGCAATGCTCATTTTATTGGGATTTTGGGTTACAAGATTAGAACATAAATACATTAAGTAAGCTCAATTGCAGAGATTTGATATTTGTTATTAGTTAATGGTCACCCGCCAAAAAGCACGTCGGGCAAGTTGGTCAGTAGGCATTTGTTGTTTTGCGTAATTGAAAACAAACTTTTGAAGGAGTTCTTAAAGGGAAAGATAATGAAAAGAAAGCTGGCTCTAATATTTGCAGACATATTCCTGATTGTTCTTTGTTATCTTGCCGCATTTATTCTGAGACTACCAATTACACCCCGTAGGTGTAGATACCCAAATACACCTACGAGGTGTAGGATTATAGGATTTTGAGCCAGTGACAACAAAAAGACCTCCGTTATTAGAGGGAAATATCTATCACGTTTTTACTAGAAGTATTGCAGGTTTTGAAATATTCAGGAGTAATCTTGAGTATGAAAGAATGAGGGCGTTATTAAAGTATTATCAAATAGTGAATCCAGCATTAAGATTTTCTGTTTTTGTAGAATTAAAAAATAAGGAAAAATTATACCAAAATGATAATATCTCAAAAGAGGACTTGGTGGGAGTAATTGCCTACTGCTGTATGCCTACCCATGTCCATCTGATATTAAAGCAGATAAAAAAGGGTGGGATTTCAATCTTTATGAGTAATGTTCTAAATAGCTATACACGATATTTTAACATTAAAATGAATAGGAGAGGTCCTTTGTGGGAAAGTAGATTCAAAAGTGTTATGGTAACCACGGATGAACAATTACTTCATTTGACTCGATATATTCACCTAAATCCGACAACTGCTAATTTGGTGAATGAACCGCACGATTGGGATTTCTCCTCATATAGAGAATTTCTAGATGAGGTACAAGAGGAAGAAAAAGTATGCAATTATTCTAAATCCTTGAACATAGATACTGAAGAATACAAAGAATTTGTATCTTCTCGGATAGATATTCAGCAGGAATTGGCAAGAATAAAAGAACTATGTTTAGACTAACCAGCATACACCTACGAGGTGATTGATTTTGGATTGCAAATTTTAGAATTGTGGGAAAACTAATGTAATAAATCATGTAGATTCTCACCAAAGGTGAACTCATATACCCTCCTGCCCTGTTTGAAATCAATTTACAAATGAGAAAATAAATGAAAAGAAAGCTGGCACTAATATTTGTAGATATATTTCTGGTTGTTCTTTGTTATCTTGCCGCATTTGTTCTGAGATTTGAGTTTGAAGAAGCCTTGGGTTACGTTCACTTCATCAAAACTTCACTACCCATAATAATCGTTGTTACAGTTCCTGTCTTTATTAGAATGGGTATGTATAAGGCAGTATGGCGCTATGCAAGTATAGATAGTCTTATTACGACTATAAAGGCCGTTACTTTTAGCATCATTATATCAGTTGTTCTGATTTTCTTTTTACAAACATATAGAATTCCCAGGAGTATATTCATAATATACTGGTTGCTTTTCCTGGTGGGAGCAGGTGGTATACGTTTCACTCCGAGAATATTTAGACATTATTATGCACTTAAAAGTAAGGAAGGAAGACGAGTTTTGATATATGGTGCGGGGGCGGCGGGACAAATGATAGCAAAAGAGATGAGGTATGGGCCTTCATTTGGGTATACGCCTATTTGTTTTGTCGATGATGACACTGCTAAAATTGGAAAAAGATTGCATGATCTTCCAATTTATTCGGGAACGACTAAACTGGATGAGATAATTAAGGAAAATAATATTGAAGATGTGTTGATTGGGATTCCTTCTACATCTGGTGATAAGGTTAGAAAGATAATTGAGGGTTGTAAGGCGTCACAGGTTAAGTTTAAGACCCTTCCAAGCTTGTCGGATATTGTTGATGGAAATGTAAACGTAACTCAAATCAGAGAAATAGAGGTTGAAGACCTTTTAAGACGACCACCAAAGGACCTGGATCAAGGACAGATAATGAGTTTTATCAAAGGTAAATCGGTCATGATAACGGGTGCTGGCGGGACGATAGGTTCTGAGCTGTCCAGACAGGTGGTGCGTTATAAACCATCTATTGAAATGCTAGTTGATAATAATGAGTATGGATTGTACAGGATTGATTATGAATTGTATGGGAATC
>JBHHYW010000198.1:0-5431 GCA_046757745.1 Candidatus Scalindua sp. | reverse complement strand
GTCAGGCATCCTGACTGACTTTTTTACAATTCTCAAATTCCTACACCGTAAAATAGAACGTTGCGCCCTGCTCTACTGCTCCTTCAGCCCATATCCGGCCGCCATGGCGGTGAATGATGCGCTGAACGGTTGCCAGGCCAATACCTGTACCATCAAACTCAGACAATGAATGCAGGCGCTGAAATGCGCCAAAGAGTTTGTCGACATAGGCCATATCAAAACCGGCGCCGTCATCTCTTACGAAATACACATGTTCACTGTCATTTTTTGTAATACCAAACTCTATTCTCGCCTGAGAATGCTTTTCAGTAAACTTCCACGCGTTACCCAACAGGTTATTCACCGCTACGCGCAGAAGGCCCTCGTCCCCATTAACATAGATCCCTTCTGCAATGATGAATTCTACATGGTGATCAGGTTGAGTCTTTTGAAGTCTTGACGCTTTCCTTTTTACCATAGCGCTCAAATCAACTTTTTCACATTTCATTTCGCTGCGGGTTATACGCGACAGATTCAGCAGATCGCTGATTAGTTGCCCCATCCTCTGGCTGGCCGCACGTATACGCTTTATGTAGCCCATACCCTGCTCATCCAGCTTGTGGGTATAATCATCTTCCAGAATCTTACTGAAACCGTCAATACCCCTCAACGGTGCACGCAGGTCATGCGAAACTGAATAGCAAAACGCCTCCAACTCCTTGTTGGTTACAGTAAGTTCGTCTTCCGCACGCTTATGTTCGGTAATTTCATGTGCGAGTTTACGTGTCATATCATTAAAACTAACAGCCAATGCGCCAATCTCGTCGTTACGGTTTATCTCAACTCTGTGTTCCAGATTACCGTCTGCAATTCTCTCTGATGCCTGCTTCAGCCTATTGATTGGTCTTGCTGTTGAAATTGAAAACACAATACCAACACCGATGACAACTGCAGAACATATACCATCCGAAATTATAGCAATGTTTCTCAGCAACTTTAAAGAAGCAAAGGCCTCCGCCCTGTCCATCTTTGCCACCAATCCCCAATCCATGGCAGGAATATGTTGATAAGCAGCTATGACCATTGTGCCCCTGTAATCAGGGGCAATGATTGTTCCATAACGCCCTTCCAGGGCCAGTCTCATAGGTATCGCCGTTTTTACATCTAGCGGGACTTTCAAGCTAACGGCTACCTCAGGTGCGTACCGTAGGGAGTTTAAAAATCGAATTTTGTCTTTATCCCTTATGCCTAACACTATTTCTCCACTATCACCCATGCCTTTACGGTTACTCGTAATTTTGTTAAATACATCATATGTATAGGCATTAATAATAATGCCTATTATCTCTTCACTCTCCATAGAAGTAATGGGTGCGGCAACCTCTATGGCATTACTACTCAGATACTCAGAAAAATGAGGACGATGAGTGAATGCTTCATTTACGTTTTTACCTATGATGTGTATATACTCCTCATGCCCTGAAAAATCTTCACCAACTGCTGACTTAACGGTGGATGCTGCAACCATGCCGAACTTGTTCAAAATGGTTATTCCTGTAATATCGGGGTCAAGCGGCTGCTTGTTATTCTTGAGGTGTTTGTTCAGGTTAATAACGGAGAGCTTTTTTAAAAATCCCTCACGATTGATTGTGCCCAGGTTACTTCTTATAAATCCATCAGAACTGAAGTCTACGGCCCTGCTCTCAATAGCCTTTAAAAAAGTATCTACGTGAAGCTTTTTTGACTCTGCAATTGCTATCATCTTCTCGTTTATCTGCTGTTTCAGTACTTTACGAGCAGAAAAATAGTATACCGACACAATAACAGAAATTGGTATTAAGGAGATGCAGAGTGTAAATAGGATTAATTTGCTTTTGATTGTACGTAACATTTTAATATCCAAAAAATAGGGACACATCCCATTTATATTAACGGTATCGGACCTCAACATTAAACAACAAAGAAATAATTAAATCCTGTCATGCTGTTGTTGAATGTTGAGGTCTGACTCCGCATTCTCCCTATTTTTGCCCAATAATCGTCTCCAACTTCTTGCGCAATTCCCCCAAATCTTTCGACTTGAATGAGTTCTTGGTCTTTTTCAACACTTCGACTGTATCTGACAATCCACCCTTCAGAGCCGTTAAACTGGGACAGTCAAGTAGATTGCATACATATTTTTCGTCGCTCTGTATTGCCAGCTCGTCTGTCATGTGTTTAAGGTCCATAAGAGAGTCAACTACGTTTCGAAGTGTAAGCTCAAAGAAGGTATTAATAGCTATGGAAGTCGCATTTTCTGATTTCCGGCTTATACTCTTCTTAATATTATCAAGGTCATTACACCATTCACGCAAGCGTTTTCGTGTGTCATTTACAGCACGATATGTCCGATAATGTTCAATAGCTTTCTCCACATGCTCCTGCAATTCAGTGAAATCAACAGGCTTGACGAGATAGGCCGTTACTGTGAGTTTTATAGACTCAATTGCAGAGTTAACTGAAGGATAGCCGGTTACTAGTAAGACTGGCATTCCTTCTGCAATTACAGGGATTTCCCTTACCAATTCCAGCTCAGGATTCCCCGGCATATGAATATCGGCTATCAAGAGGTCGTAACTGCTTTCTCTCAACTTCTCAACTGCCTCCCCTGCATCGGAGACACAATCACACTCATATCCGTCTTTCCGCAACAGATCAGCAGTGGAGTTGCGGAAAGTCTCCTCGTCATCAGCTATAAGTATACGTCCTAATTTAGCCATCTTTAACCTTTCAATAATTTTAATTAAATAGCATTTAAAATACTAATTTCATATTTATATAAAATCAAGATAATTGTGAAATGTTGTTCTGCCAATTGTTGAGAGGCGATACGAGAATTGTCCCGAACTTGTTTTCGGGATCTCTTAGGATTGCCAGGTTGTTAAAATTATAGATTCTGAAATAAATTCAAAATGACAAAAAATGTTACTTTTTCTTATTCTCGGACAGCCTCTTGATATCTAACCCCGTATTCTCAGTAGTATGCTTTCAGACCCTCCAATTTTGTGGTAAATTCTTCGTAAGAAACAAGCTTGGTCACAAATTTAACAGCGCCATTTTCAAGGCTTCACTAATTGATTCCTCATTAGCGCTTGTTGACAAGATGGCTACCGGAATCTGGTTATACTCTGAATTTTTCTTTAAATACTTAAGCACATCCATTCCACTGACTTTCGGCAGATTGAGGCCCAATATAATCAGATTAATCTTATCATTTATTGCTTGTCCATTACACCTAATACTAGATTTCTGAAAATAGTCTACAGCGTCCTAGCCATCCCGTACAAGTACTATGTCCCCTTCATCGAATTCACCTTCAAGAATATCTGTAATTAAGTCTGCATGCTTTTTTGCCTAATATTACTTATTCCCAGCTTTTCCATTGCCTGTTAAAAGCTTTCAATCTACCTCAAGAGGCCAGGCCTCAACATTCAACAATATCCTACTGACAGAACTTTTAACTATTTTTTATTGTTGTATTTTGAGGCCTGACTCCTTGATCTTTTCAGGTATTGTAAAACAAAACCTTGAGCCTTTACCATCACGAACAGGGCTCTCAACCCATATATTCCCCTTATGACGCTCAACTATCTTCTTGACTATAGACAACCCAATGCCGGTGCCTTCTACATCTATGTCGTTAAGTCTCTTGAATATCTTGAATATATGTTTCTGATAATCTGCGGGAATACCAATACCTGTATCCTCAACACAAAATTTATAACATTCTCCGTTCTCATTGCATCCAATCTTAATCTCTCCTCCACACCATACATTTATCCCATTCACGTTCCCAGGCTCAGCCCGGGAACGAGTGGAACTATGGGTGGAGTCAGGAGGATTACCGTTGCCCATATATTTGATTGCATTAGTAAGTAAATTTAAAAACACATCTTTTATTCTCATGTCATCGCAATTAATATTCGGCATATCATCCTGCACCGACACTTTAATATTATTTTCCAACATCTTATCACGTAAACTATCTATCACATCCTTAACTATGGCGCCGCTATCATTATCTTTAAAATTGTATACAATCTTTCCAGCTTTTAATACAGCCATGATCTCCTGTATTCGTTGATTCATCTTTTCTACATTCACTTTTATCCTTCTTATGAACATCCTCCCCTTATCATCCAATATATCATTGTACGCCAGAGACAGTCTTGACGTAAACCCTCCAATTACAAACAGAGGCTCCTTTAAATCATGAGAAGTCAAATAGACAAAATCTTCCATCTCTTTATTCGCCTTCTCTAATTCTCTGGCCTTTTCTATTAATTCCGTTTGCAATTCCTTCTGCAGGGTTATATCCTTGGCAAGATGCACATAGGCATAAATTTTACCTTTTTCATCTTTCATTGGGTATGTCGATTTAATAAAGACCCCACCCATATGCGGATCATCTACTATTTCAGACTCAGGCTGTGAACTCTTTTTACACTTGTCAAGAGGGCAACATTTCCTATTACTATCTGTACCGTAAAATATCTCGGTGCATATTTTACCTGACAATTCATCTTTATCGACCTTAAACTTTTCATAAAAAGCCCTGTTTGCCATGATAATTTTATGATTCTCATCATGAATGCTTATAATATCCTCAATCGCATCAAATGTCTTCCTCCACTCATCCCTGCCCTTCTTTACCTGCAAGAAAAGCTCTCTATTTTCACTGGTAGATTTGCCGAGTTCCCGCATCATCATATTAAAAGACTCCCCCAACTCCTTTATTTCACCTTCCATTTCATTAACCTTTATGGGCTGCTCTAAATCACCGCCTGCTATTCTTTTGGTACCTCTTATCAGCTTTTTGATCGATTTTGTAATTCCTGTAGAAATCAGTATAGAAATCATTACCATAATTAAAATACCTGAAGCTCCCATAATTATGAAAAAGTTACGTAGCCATGCAACTGGTGCAAATGCCTCCGACACTTCCTTCTCCGCCAGTATAACCCAGTCCATCTCCTCAAAGTATTTAGAGACACCCAGTATCAGAACGCCCCTGTAATCAGGATATATACTCGTCATCCCCACACCATTATCAAATGCATACTTGACACCCTCTGTATCAACAACCTGTTTGAGTATGGCGTCTGCCACAAACCTGGAGTCTGTAATCATTAATCTGTCGTGGTTAACAATGTACGTTTCTCCCAATCCTTTCCTTCGTTCTTCTTCCCCAAGCTCTTTCGACATTCCACTGAATGCAATCTTATTTAAGGCATTACCTCTAAATATAATAGCGATTATGCCTATAGGATATCTATGTTCCTTACTTAATAGTAATCTCGACACCACGATTGTATTTTGCCCAAACACCGGTGAATAATTTAAATCACTTACACAAGAACCTCTTTTCAATGTCTTTGAAAAACAGAAATCTCCTGAAAAATCTTTGCCTATA
>JBHHYW010000197.1:0-5431 GCA_046757745.1 Candidatus Scalindua sp. | reverse complement strand
AATTTAAGAATTTAGGAATCCCTCAATATTACAATTCAGGCTTGTCCGGGTTATGATATAAGTAATAAAAAAGTGTCTGTCCCCGATTACCCCCGATTACCCTGTCCCCGATTACCCCAATATTACCAATAATTGTTTCATATCTTAACGACTGAATTTCTAAGTGAATATATAATCTGACAAACTCTTTGGTGTTTAGTTAACTTTATATTCATACTTTTTTGCCAACACATTAAAACTCATATTCACTTTTACGGCTTCATGTGGGATTAAAACATATTTCCATGGCTTTTTACCATTCTCTAATGTAAACTTAGATACGTTTGAACAATAATGAATTGCCCCTTTCGCTTTCTCTTTAACCTCGTCTGAATCAATATCCTTCTGCATTTTCGTTTCAACCATGTAAATCGCATCATCTGTTTCCACAACAAAATCAGGATTATAACGTCTTGAATTATGCGCCCACCATATCTCAAACTGTCCGTCAGCCGGACGAAGCCACTTATTGACATCGTTATCCTGTTCCAGGATGATTGCAAAATCCTTTTCCGTTTTAGAGTCAAATTTATACTTATCATGACATGCCTTTTGAAATCCGACAAAAACCTTACTTGGAATAGCAGATGTTGGTTCAATTGTATCAGTATAAGGATAAACGGCATCAGCGGTATACTTCGAGAAATTATGATTCTTAAGCGCCCCAAAACCATAAAACTTTACATCTTCATACTTTGGTGAATCGCAATAAAAATGTTCCATCATCTGTGTATAAATGAAACGGGCGATGTCTCTCTTATTGTATTGAACAACATTTATCACTTCGTCTTCTGTCTCAAGATATGTATTAAAATGACTAACCGCCTGACCTGACAATTTAAAGAGCAAATCAGCCTGATCATCATAATCTATTTCAGGTAAATTAGTGAGTTCATTTACAATTATATTATCCAAACGGTCAGGCACAATACGGCCTCTACTCCTTTTTATAGTATCACTCCCATCTTCCTGCTCTCTTAAGAATTTACGCAATATCTCTTCAGAAACTGGCTGAAAGTTAAGGTTAGATACTTCCAAGTTAAAATCATTAAATCCAGAACGAACATCATCTGTCTGCTGACTAATCATTCTTGGAATTTCAATAGTATGTTGAACAAACTTGCTTGCTACACTTTCATAAACCGCTTCTACGGCAGCTATCTTTTGCTTTGCAAATAGTTCCTGTTGTGGCTGACTATAAATACGTTCTTTATATTTTTCAATAAACACCTCTTTTGCTTCATTACCTTTTAATTCTTCAACACTTTTAAAATTAACGTTCATAGCTGGCATTAACTCGGACATCTCACGCTCAACATGTAGACAATGCTCAGCCTGTTTTCGATCTTCAATATCCTTAATAAGGGATATTTCTTTTTCACGTTTTATAAAATCCTGTTCCCAGACAGGCACAGCCGTAACCACTTCTTTCTCTTTGTCAATCTCCTCAGCATCGATCTCAATAATATTCTTCTGCTTGATAATTGAATCCGGCCTGTTTGCCTCATCTATAATCTCCTGGAATTTATCATGAGCGACAATCGTTAATGTATCTACTTTCCTTTCATCTGTCCGCTTTCCATAAGGGAGCCTGAGTCCCCGGCCTATTGTCTGTTCCCGCAACGTGGTGGATGCAGCAGTTCTCAATGGAATAATCGTATATAGATTTGTAACATCCCATCCCTCTTTGAGCATATTAACATGAATAACGATCTCGATCCTGTTATCAATGCTTTCCAGCGACAATAATTGCTGGATATTTTCCTCTTTTTCTCCTCCACGTTGATTAGAGTGAATCTCCATTACTTTATCGGCATAGCGACCCTTAAAAAAGGCATTTGACTGGATAAGGGATTTGATTTGACCTGCGTGATCCGTATCCTTTGCCACCACCAGGACAAACGGCTTGACCATCTCTACTTTATTATTCCGCGCATAAATATCAAGCGCAGTCTTTGTATCTTCATGAATACGAATACCATCTTCGATTTTTATACGATCTACTTCTTCCTTCGATATATTTGATGGATCAAAATCCTTCCGGGTGGCTACAGCAGGTTCCTTTACAAAGCCATCTTCTATGGCTTGAGCCAATGAATACTCATACACTACATTTTTGAATTTTACTGTTTTGTTGCTCCGTTCTACCTGAGGGGTAGCGGTAAGCTCAAGTCCCACTATCGGTTTAAGTTCATTTATAACCTGCATCCCGCGGTCTGCCCTGTAGTGATGTGATTCATCCATCAACAAGACAAGATCATCAAGATTAGAGAGATAATTAAAGTATGATTCTCCTAAATATTCAGAAAGCCTCTTAATCCTTGGTTCAGTGCCGCTTCTGGTCTCTGCATTTATTTTGGAGATGTTAAACACATTAATCTTTACTTCAGAATGAAACAGGGTTTTCTGTGATGCCTCACGATAATTGTCACCTGTTATAATACGTGGTGGATTCTGTGCAAACTCACCAATTCCCTTGAACACATATTTTGGATGGTTTGGGTTGGAGAAATCCTCTATTAATTTGCTGTAAATGGTAAGATTTGGCGCAAGCACAAAGAAATTCCTGATACCTTTGGCAAGATGTAGATATGTTATAAAGGCGCCCATGAGCCGGGTTTTACCTACACCGGTTGCAAGCGCAAAGCAGAGAGAAGGGAAATTACGCTCAAAATCGGAACAGGTTGGATAAGCATTCTCTACTATTTCTAATTGATCTTTAAGAAAAGTCTCCTCTTGAGACACCCCCGCCTCTTTATTCCCCTCTTGAGAGGGGACAGGGGTGTGTTTCTTTAGTGTTAACTTATCCGCCAGCTCTGACAAAATGCTTAAACTCTTAGCCTGAGGATGACGAAGGCTTAATCTGTTTTTAATTGAATTGGCTACCTGGTTCATTCAGTTATTACCCTTATTATTACCCTCTTTTAGAGGTATTACCCTTTTTCTTCCATAATGCACCCGGGCCACGCCCGATACATTTCACCACACCATCTTTCCGCATAGCTTTAAGGACGGTTCGTATCATATCGCGGCTGACAGCAGGACATTTCTTCTCTATATCCGCCACGGTAAAGTTCCTGTCAATGGTATGAACAGCATGATATACCATCTCAGTTTTAGAACCCCTGGGGCTAACTATGGAAGATGCTCTCTCTTCAAACTCCTTATATGCGATTTTAAGGATGAAAAGTACAAAATTCACATACGGCCATGGATCATGTTTACCCTCATGCCAGCCCCTGGAACTTTCCTCAAGGGTTTCATAATACCGCTTCTTATTTTCTTCAATAATACGCTCAAGACTGATATACCGGCCTACCTCATAGCCTGAGAGATAACACTGCAAAAGCATGAGCAAACGGGACACCCTACCGTTACCGTCACGGAATGGATGTACGCATAGAAAATCCAGATTGAACGCTGCCAAGGCTATCAGTGGATGCACCCAGCGTTCCTTGATACAATCCCGCCAGGCTTTTACCAGTAACTTCATATATCGCGGAGTTTCATTTGCCAGCACCGTTTTAAAGCGAACCCTTATTCTCCCATCAGGATAATGTTCTATAATGTCGCTGTCTCTGCTTTTATACTGTCCCGCATCACCTATGCCGCCACGTGTCATTCGATGCAGTTCACGGATGATGTTTTCCGATACCTTAAGGGAATCTGATTTCGTATGAACAAAATCAAGCGCCTTACGGTAACCACGCACCTCTTCTTCATCTCGGTCCCGTAAATGCGCCCTTCCAAATACCACTTCCTTTACCCTTGCAGGGTCAACAGTGACACCTTCGATCCTGTTGGAAGACACCGCGCTCTCTATAATGGCATGTTTCTTCAGTGCTTTCAACTTCTGTGGAGCCTGCCTCGAATAAAGCTCCTGTTTTCCAAGATATTCTCCCAGGTCGGCAAGATACCATGCCGTACTCTGCGGTACAGATTGTGCCGCCTGTTCAAAAAACAGAAGTGTTTTCATAATTCTCCTTTAAAAAACCTGCTCTTCTCTACAAAATTCCTCATAAAATTTACATAACCCATTGATATCAAAAGTGTTGTTTTTTATACGGTTTATATGAAACGTATAAAATTCTAATTTGATTCTCTCATGTTCTCTAGGGTAAATTCCAGATTAGATTTAAGGCTTTAACCTTTTAACTTGAAATAATCTCTTCCCCAAGCTCGAAGGGCTGTCAGCATATAGCAGGGGGTGAAGCCCACTGTATGAATGAACAAGACAAATTCAGCCCCGCAGGGGAGAAAGAGATCACTTGTTATTTCCATATATATTTTTCGTGTATTTTTGATACAGATTCGACTGTTTTCAATCACTCGACATCCCAGGGGTGCCATGGACAAACTTGTTTGTCCGTGCATGTGCCCTCTAACACGATTTGTTCGCGCCTTCATTCATCCACAAAAGATGACGCAAAAAAGGAATCATCAATATTTAACACTACGTCTCTTTTTCCGTTATACCAGCTTGCGCTTGACCATGTCCACTCCTCCGGCACTGATACAAGCTCTCTCTTAACAGGATTATTATGGATATAATTAAATTTCTCAAAAAGTTCTTCTTCTGTATTGATATTTCGATCATAACCAGGGCCACTTTGCCAGAATCTGAAAACTTTTCTCGATCCACGTTTGACGGTCAATTTATCAAGCAACCCGTATTTGTTCTCTTGTAGATAATGTTTTGCTTTTCTAGCCACAGACATCTTAATTGCTTTTATAAACAGGGAGATATCATATATTTGCTCTAATGGATACACCAGCAAGTGAACGTGTTCCGGCATGATCACGTATGCCCAGAGAGAATATCTATATTTTGTTTTTGCTTCTGCTATTGCGTTAACTAACCAATACCTTGTCCTGTCTCGATTTAACAACTGAAGTTGCCGGTAACAGGAAAATGTTAAAAAGTGTGCGTGCCCAGGGATATTATAATGTTTTATAGTCTTTCTTCTTTTCTGTTCCATTCTGTATTCAATCAATTAGGGGTGGCACGGACAAACTTTGTTTGTCCGTGTTTTCAGCTTATATTGCACGGCGTATTGCACGGCGTATTGCACGGACAAACGAGTTTGTCCATGCCACCCTGTATTTCCATATATCATTATAAACGTCATTATGTCTTATCCTCAGGAAAAAGAGTTTTTTGAGTGGGAGTTTTGTTCTTTTTCTTTCCCTTAGATGGTTTTTCTTCCTGAGGGCCTACAGGGATAAAGTCCGGTTCATCCTCGTCACGCGGCATGTTGATGATATTCAGGCTGTAATCTTCCATGCCGAACTCACACCTGCCAAGAAGCATATGCGGTATTTTCTTTATTGTAATATTCGGATACCTGTTTTCACACACCTTCTGGTATGATCTGCAGCAGATAAGCAGGCT